>JAHBVI010000005.1 GCA_019637635.1 Anaerolineae bacterium | reverse complement strand
TGAGGCTATTATTGACGGAAACAACGTTGTTTTTGTGAGCGCCGCCACAGCCTGGGAAATTTCCATCAAAAAGAATATCGGCAAGCTGCAAGTTCCAGATACAGACTATCTCCAGGAGCTGGCGCTCCATCGCTTCACCCCACTTAATATTACCACTGAACATGCTCTGGCCGTTGTGCATTTGCCGCCACACCATAAAGACCCCTTTGACAGAATGCTCATTGCCCAGGCGAAAGTAGAGCAACTGACATTGGTGACCCGTGATGCCCGCATCAAAGCGTATGCCGTGCCCGTGATTGAGACGTAGCGGCGCTGCTGCTGGCGCGCAGTACGCCCGGCTCTACACCATGCAGGCGGAAAAGTACCGGTAACGGAACAGGGGGGGAATAATGGAGGGAAAACGGCCGTGCCACATCCGCTGTCATCATGCACAAGAAAATCACGTTTCACGCATCACGCATCACGCCCCATCAGTACCACAGTACCATTGCGCGTACAAAAAGGGAGGGGTATAAACTTTCGCCATTGTACAGTTACGCCTGATTGTATCACCTATCCAACATCCAAATACCACCTGATTCATCATCGTTTTCATGCCGCCTACACCCAACCAACACCGGGGAACTCTGTTATGTTGTGGTTGTACCTGCTGGCTTTTTGCCGCATCACCATTGGTCTGCTTTTTGCCGCTTCATTTGGCGGCAAAGTACGCGATAGAGAAGGGTTTGCCCAAACCATCGGCCGTTTTGACCTGCTGCCGCAGCGGTGGAGCTACCCGCTGGCGCTGCTTTTTCTGGGCGCCGAACTGCTTGTTGTTATCCTGATTATTTGGGGCGGCCCGTTGTTGGCCCCGGCCTTTGGCCTGGCGTTTCTTTTGCTGGTTATATTTACAGTTGCCCTGGCCTCTGTTCTGATACGCAATATCTCAACGACATGTCATTGCTTTGGCCGCCGTGAGAAACAGGTTACTTATGCTGACGTGTGGCGGAATATTGGTTTCATTGGCTGTAGTCTGTTAGGCTGGTGGTTGGCCCCGCAAATTCCAGAAGGGCCGGCATCTCAAAACTGGCTTGCGCTCATCTGGGGTGGCCTGGGGGGAATAGCGGATGGAAATGCACTGCTAACGATTTTAGCCGTCAGCGCTATCTTAACGTGGCTTGTTTTACTTCTGGTCGTTCTCTTTATGCTGGTGTTGGCCAAGCGTCTCAGGCAATTGAACCAGCACTCGCCCCAAAAGGTTATCCTGGAAGAATCTCGCAAACGGCGTGGCCAACCTGCGCCCCAATTTGAGGCACAAAATATAACCGGGGAAACCGTGACGTTGGATGCGTTCAAAGGAAGAGAGGTGGCTTTCATTTTTCTTTCACCGGGCTGCCCACCCTGCGTAGAAAGAATATCTGAATTAAACAGCTACTATAACCAGGGACAAGCAAACGGCATGGAAATAG
Organism: Anaerolineae bacterium; assembly: GCA_019637635.1. Classification (GTDB taxonomy): domain Bacteria; phylum Chloroflexota; class Anaerolineae; order Promineifilales; family Promineifilaceae; genus CAADGU01. Next base: position 104,126 of record JAHBVI010000005.1, on the reverse strand, counting down.
TTGTCGTCAACGTAGACCCCCATATTTCTGCGGAGTCTTTTGTCGGTCAACAAGGGGTACAGCTACCCACTCTTTGGGCGCCGCAGGTGAGCAACCCCTTTGCCCATGATTATGGCGCTGACTCAACGCCCTCGTTTTGCCTGGTGGATGCAAACCAGCGCATACGCGCCGCCGGGCATCTGGATTCGCGTTACTGGCGGGACCAACTGGCGCTAAGGTGAGAACAGGACGATGTACCTGTTCCACAAAGGAGGAAGCGATATAGATTAGAACGAACTGTGGCAACTATTATTTGGTAACGATTGTTTATGTTTGAGTGGGAGTAAAGGAACACCCTTCTCCCACAAGACAAGGGAGTTTAGATCATGTTCAAGTTACGTTCGATGATGGAAGATGTGGCAGAAAAGTTGTTCGGCCAGCTTTTGCCTCAAGTTGAAGCACGGGCAGTAAGTTGCCAGGACTGTACCACATGGGAATATGCCGGCTGTTGTGGGATCCAAAAACGGTCACGACGTTATTGCTGGGATTGTCAGCAAGAACAATACAAATGTGAAGGCTTCTGTCCAGTGTGACGTTCAAATTAGCGAGAGGCTAATGGATTGAAAATTTTCGATTACCCATTTGCGGCCTGCTCAATCGCTGATCTCTTGCTTATAGAAACTTTTTATCGGTGAATTTTGCTCCTATTTTTGTATAAACAGATAAGGGCAAAATTCACCCCTCTGAGGAATCACTGAATGCGCTCATTAGGCCGCTTGTTTTTCTGTCTTTCGTACTGTGTGTTATGTGTTGCCTGTAGAGACGCTAATAGCAACAAGAGTATCCCCGCAACCTTGCCAACACGCTCTACAACCAACCTCAATAGCGTTGAGCCAGTAGAAAACAGCGTACAAACAAGTATCACCCTTGCTGTTGGCGATGATCAAATTGAGACCTACCAGTTGTTATTAACGGCATTTGAGTCTGAACAAGAACAGATCAAAGTGCAGGTGGTTGGAATTAATGAGCTGCAAAGTGAAAACGGTGGCAATACGATTGAGGCAGTTACCCAACGAGCAGACGTGTTTCAGGTGTCAGGTAATTTGATACAAAACACTGCTTTTGCCCTCAACCTCAAACCGCTTATTGAAGCTGACCCCGATTTTGATGTTGGAGATTTTCTACCTGGCTTGATAGATACATCATCTGCAACGATCTGGATGCTTCCTACATCAGCCGAATATCCCATGATCTTCTATGACGGATCAGCTTTCACTGAATCAGGTTTGGCTTATCCCGAACCAGGGTGGACACTCGACGAGTTTTTGACAGCAGCGCAAACGTTAACCAGGCAAGATAACGGCGAAGTTTCACGATGGGGCTATGTACCCAATAGTTTAAGGGGTTCACCATTACTGGCCACACAGCTTGTTGCCCCGCTCATACAAAATGGCATACCCCGGTTTACCGACAGCGATGTTATTGCAGCCTCACAATGGATGGTAGATTTGTTTACGCGCCACCAGGTTACTCCCTGGTTAGCGTCCTATAAACCGCAGGACAGACATGGACAATTTTATCGTCCTGAACAGTGGGATTTGATGGGAAGTGGACAGGCGGCCATGTGGCAACGTGAACATAGCTGGTGGCAGACTGGCAACTTTCAAGAAAATGTAGCAGTCACCACTATACCGCGAAGCGTAAACGGCTATGCTGCCGATCCCCTCGTTGGCGGCTTTGCTATAAGCCGAGGCACTTTGAACGCAGATGCTGCCTGGCAGCTAATCAATTTCTTGTCGCGCCAACCTCCTACCACCCCCTCAGAGTGGTATCTTGTACCAGCCCGCCGGTCAGTTGCGGTTACGATGAACTACTGGGAAACAGTGCCATCTGAACTGAAAAACCCGCTCCAGTATGCCATCGAGAACAATGTGCTAATGCGCTTGCCACCAGAGTCTGCTCCTATCGTCAACGCCCTGGTTGATATGATCGAAAATGGAACGCCTGCCGAAACCGCATTAGCATCAGCACAAACTATTGCAATCGAACAAATCACCGAAGGAACTATGGTAGACATAGAGCCATCTAATTCCTTCATTGTGCCTGCCACGACCGTGGAGAAAACAACAACCGAGATCCAGTTTGCTACAACCTGGCATGAGTGGGCCGCCCACCGCACATTGGCAAGCGATTTTGAGAGTGAATACCCTGATGTAACGGTCAACGTCTCTCGTGAACTGGATTTTGCAAGAGCCGATTGTTTTGCGGCACCTGTCACCGTTCTTCCACGCATTGAATCGCTGCTGCTGCCATTAGACTCATTCTTTGAGCTAGATCCGTCAGTTAATCCTGATGATTTTTACGCAGGCACATTTGACCAACTAAAAACGAATGGGCAAATCATCGGTCTACCGGCCTGGATTAATGTTCCCTTTATTGAATATAATCGTTCACTCTTTGCTAAATTGGGAATTGTTGAGCCGACAACGAATTGGACATTAACAGAATTTCTACAAATAGCGCAGGCATTAACCGATGAAAGCATTGGTCGCTACGGTTTTGTTGATTGGACACAAGCCATGTTGGAGCATGGATTTACCCAGTTTGGTATTAATCCTTTCGTGCCGGATGAAACAAGTGGTACGACAATTGATTTTGCCGCCGCCGAACCTGTAATTCTGTGGTACGCTGATCTGGTGCGATTGCACCACATACAACCACCACTGCCCGGCTATTTACTCGATACCCAGACAACTTCTGAACGATGGGACCACTTTGAAAACATGGTGGCAGAAGAGCAGGTTGCCATGTGGGTGGGATCCATCGCTAATCAGGCATTGGCTGAGCGGCTGACACAAGCAGGAGTAGAGGTAGGTATTGCCCCTGTACCACGAGGAGCGAGCGGTCACAATGTCAACGTGGCTGATCGGGTAACAGCTTACTATATCTCGACCGAAACGCCATATCGCCAACTCTGCTGGGAGTGGATTAACTTCTTATCCAGGCAGCCAACCGCCTCTACTTACCTGCCTGCCCGCGTCGAAATTGCCGAATCAACTGAGTTTGCCAGCCACGTTGGTGCAGAGCGCGCCGCTTATTTACCTGCTGAAAGCGAACTTGCCGGATCAGCTGAGTTTGCTCATCGGGTTGGAACAGAACGTACCGTCGCTTATCGCGCTGCGCTTATCTATAGCCACGATGGCGTTGCATTATCGGCAACGAGATCCAATTGGCTTGCACCTGGTTGGATATGGTTGGGTATTGTGTATGAACAAGTGGCTAAGGAAGAAGCTGGTATCAATACCGCTCTCTCCGAAGCGACCCGATTTTTCGAGAACTATCGTGCTTGCGTCATTGACAACAATGCCTTTACCGATCAGGCCGAATGGCGGCAATGTGCAATTGATGCTGACGAGCGACTTGCAGAAAGGTATGGTGGTTAGATCCGTAAAAGAGGCTTATTAAATGCTTAAGATCGTATTAGTCAATGGTCAAAGCATGATGCCGACCTTACAAAGCGGTGAGCGTGTATTAGCCTGGAGTCCGTTTACCAGGCGACTTTTTAAGCGACAGATCATTGTTACTCTGTGTTATTTTCCTAAACAGTTGCCAGTCGACAAGCAGTTTAATCACGAATTCCATTCAACTATTATGGCTATGAAACGGGAGCGAACAGATCTTTTTATTAAACGCCTGGTAGGCTTGCCGGGGGACACCATTCGTGTTCCTGTTGACCAGTTGCCACCAGATACATTGCTCTTTGTTGATTCACAGGCCATTCGATGCGGCAGTGAGTTCTTGTGGCATATTCCTGCTGGACACGTATTTGTGCGCGGTGATGACCAACAGAGCCATGATTCAATTACGTGGGGGCCTATTCCCATAACGCAGCTTCAACAAATCGTTTTGTGTCGCTTTCCTTCTCTCCAAAAAATCCCATGAATAATATCTTGCCCCAAACAAAACGAAGCTGGCAAACCTTCCTTCGTGATGCTGGCAAGATGTTACACATGGCATGGCAAGCCAAACCACGCCTCTCGTTTGTGTCCATCCTTTTATCTTTGTTGCAGGCGTTGCTGCCGGTAGCCTCTGCCTGGCTGCTCAAGCTACTGTTAGATGCGGTTGTTGTTTACTTTGAAGTGCCTGCTGACCATCTCTTTCGTCCTGTAAGCTTATTTGCCGCTGGCTATGTGGTCATCTTTTCGTTGCAAAAGTTAATGATACCGTTAGAGCAATATATAACAGGAGAACTTCAGCGAGCCATTGGCCTGCTAGTGCGGGGAAACGTCTACCGCCAGACCCTCTCCTATGAGGGCATCGCTTACCTGGAAGACCCAAAGTATCATGATTTACAAACAATCAGCAGCCAGAGTGTGCAAGGCGCCCCTTTCATCATTGTTGATGCCTTAACCGCGCTCATCCGTGCCATCTCCCTACTGGCTTCATTTCTGGGCTTGCTGCTCTGGCTCAGCCCTTTGTTGACACTACTGGTACTGCTGTCTGCCATCCCCCATCTGCTCATCCACCTCAAATTCGGTCAGGATCGCTTCAAACTCAGCTTTGACCTCAGCCCACTGCAACGCGAATCCTTTTATCTCACTTTCCTGCTCACCGGTCTGGCAGCAGCCAAAGAGTTGCGCCTGTTTGGGTTGCAATCCTACCTGTTCGATAAATGGCGGCACGTGGTCGCCCAAAACAATGAAGCCGAGCGACAATTGCAATATAAGGAAATGCGCTGGCAGTTCTTGTTGGAACTGTTATCCTTTTTGGCTATGGCCCTGGCTTTCTTCTTTATCCTGCGTGGTATCTTTAACCAGCAAATGAGCGTAGGGGATATTGCTCTCTACAGCAGCGCGTTGGCCGGGGTACAAAGCGGCATTGTGATCCTGGTGCGAGCCATCGGCCAGACGGCCGAGGTCCACCACTTTTTCGCTCAGTATGAGGCGCTGCAAACCATGCCCCAACCGATCGCTATCAGCCCCAGGCCACAACCTGTTCGCCCCTTGCGCCGGGGCATTGAGTTCCGAGATGTCTGGTTTCGTTATACGGCCGATAGCCCCTGGGTGTTGAAGGGGGTTTCCTTCCTGGCGCCTGTTAACCAGTGCGTGGCGCTGGTGGGGGCCAACGGGGCCGGTAAATCTACCCTGATCAAGCTGATCACCCGTCTCTATGACCCGACGCAGGGGCAGATAGTATGGGATGGGGTGGACATCCGGGAGTTTGCTGTCGCTGACTATCGCCGCTGTCTGTCTACGGTCTTTCAAGATTTTGTGCAGTACCAACTGCCGGTTTGGGAAAATATCGGTTTAGGTGATGTGGCTCATATTGACCGGCGGCCACAAATCATCGCAGCAGCGCAGCAGGCGGATATTGCTGACCGCATTGCCATGCTGCCCGGTGGCTACGAAACCCAACTCAGCCGCTGGCTGGTTCACGGTGAAACAGGCGCCGATTTGTCCGGCGGTGAGTGGCAAAAAATAGCCATTGCCCGCGCCTTTATGCGGGAAGCGCAGTTTATTCTGCTGGACGAACCGACGGCCGCTTTGGATGCGGAAACGGAATCGCGCCTGATCCAATTATTGACCCATCTCAAAACGGGGGGTACCAGTTTGCTTATCTCCCACCGCTTCAGTACAGTGAAGCTGGCAGATCAAATTGTGGTTATGGAAGACGGACAAATCTGCGAGCAAGGTACCCACGCCCAATTAATGACGGGAAACGGACTGTACGCCCGCATGTATACAACACAGGCAGGTCTTTACCAGCATGATTCTATCGCACAGGCGTTTGTATAGACCGCCAGATAAAAAGTGGAGAATAATGGAGGGAAAACGGCCGTGCCGCGTCTAATGGTATAATGAAGCGTGAAACGTGAAACGTGTTTTTTTCACGCATCACGTTTCACGCATCACGCAGTGATCAACTATGAAACCGCTCACCGCCCTCCTCTCCCTCTTCAGCCTGGCCGCCCGCCGCCTGTGGCGGCAGCGGCTGCTGGCGGCCTGCCTGCTGGCCGGGCTGGTGGCCGCCGTAGGGCTGCTTGCCGGCATTCCGCTTTACGCCGACGCCGTGCAAAACCGGCTGCTGCAAGGCGAACTGACCGAGGCCGGTACCTACCGCCCCCCCTTTGCCTTCCTCTGGCGCTACATCGGCGCCTGGAACGGCGACATCACCTGGGAGGTCTATCAGCCCATCAACAGCTACCTGGCCGAACAATCTCCCGGCGTCATTGACCTGCCGCTGGATGACCAGATACGCCACGTGGCCACGGCCCGGCTGCGCCTCTTCCCCGGCGCGGACGCCGCATTCACCGCCAACGAGCCGCTGCTGTGGGCCAACGTCGGTTTTATCACCGGGCTGGCGGCGCAGATTGACCTGGTGGAAGGGGCGTACCCGCTAGAAGCGGGCGCCGCTGCCGCCACCGAAGTGATTGCCAGCCGCCAGACGGCCGACCGGCTGGGTTTGCAGGTGGGCGAGAGCTATACCCTCCTGGGCGCAGCCGATAGCAGCCGCCTGCCGCTGCGCATTGTGGGCATCTGGCAGCCGCGTGACCGCAGCGACCCGTTCTGGTTTTACCAGCCAGACGCTTTTGCCGAGATGCTGCTCACCAGCGAGGGACAGTTTAGCCAACTGGTCGTGCCCGCCCTGCCCACGCCGGTGAGTACGGCCGTGTGGTACCAATTGTATGACGGCGGCCGTATCCGCCCGGCGTCGGTAGATAATTTCCTGCAAAACGTGGCCGTGGTGGAAGCCCGCGCCACCGCGCTGCTCAACGGCGTGACGCTGGACGCTTCCCCGGTGCGCGCCCTGCAAAATTACGGCCGTGCCAACACCCTGCTCACCCTCACCCTGACCATCTTCTCCGTCCCCCTCATCGGCATCATCTTGTACTTCATCAGCCTGATGGCCAACATGGTGGTGGCGCGGGGGGCCAGCGAGATCGCCGTCTGGCGCAGCCGCGGGGCCACCCGCCGCCAGGTGGTGGGCGTCTACCTGCTGGAAGGGCTGCTGGTGGGCGGCCTGGGGCTGGCGGGTGGCCTCTGGCTGGGCATGCACATCGCCCGGCTGATGGGGCGCACCCGCACCTTCCTGGACCCGGCCATCCTGGCATCCCCTTCCCCTTCGGCAGGCTCAGGGTTGGGGGCAGGGGAATTGACGCCGGTATTGTCGGACACGGCCGTGCTGTATGCCCTCCTGGGTGTGGTGTTGGCGCTGCTGGCGCTGCTCCTGCCCGCCTACCTCACCAGCCGTTACACCATTGTCACCATGCGCTGGCGGCAGGCGCGGGCGCTGCTGGCCCCCCTCTGGCAGCGCGCCTACCTGGATGTGCTGCTGCTGCTGCCGGTCTTGTACGGCTGGTACCAACTCCGCCAGCAAGGGAACATCAGTCTGGGCGGCGGCGGGCGCGACCCCTTTGCCAATCCGCTGCTTTTCCTGGTTCCCATCCTGTTTTGTTTTGCGCTGGCACTGCTGGCGCTGCGCTTCTTCCCCCGGCTGGTGAATGGCCTGGCCTGGCTGGCCGAAAAGCTGCCGGGCATCACCTTGCTGTTGACCTTGCGCCAACTGGCCCGCGCCGCCGCCCAATACACCGGCCCGCTGCTGCTGCTGACCCTCACCCTCAGCCTGGCCAGCTTCACCGCCTCCATGGCCGTCACCTTTGACGATCATCTGGCCGACCAGGTGTATTACCAGGTGGGCGCTGACCTGAACCTGGCAGAGTTGGGCGAAAATACGGAACAAACGGGCCAGCCGCCGGGTGGATTGGCCGCGCCGCCCACCACCGCCAATGAGAATGAACCCCGCTGGTTATTCCTGCCCGTCAGCGACCATCTGCTGGTGGATGGGGTACAGGCGGCGGCGCGGGTGGGTGAGTACACGGCCGTAGCCAGCATCGGCGGGCGGCAGCAGTCCGGGCGCATCCTGGGCATAGACCGGATTGATTTTGCCCCGGTCGCTTTTTACCGCCCGGACTTTGCCGGGAATGAATCGTTGGGCGGCCTGATGAACCGGCTGGCGGTGCAGCCCGATCACCTGCTGGTCAGCCGGGAGTTCCTGGCGCGCAACAGCCTGCAAGTGGGCGACCCGCTGCGCCTGACCATCGGCGCGGCCGGTGAATTTGCCGACGCCCCGTTCACTATCGCCGGCCCCCTGGACCTTTTCCCGACCCAATACCCACAAGACGGCCCTTTTTTTGTGGCCAATCTGGATTATCTGCACCAGGCGTTGGGCGGCGCGTTTCCTTACAATGTGTGGCTGCAAACGGACACGGCCGTGCCTACCGGCCAGATTGTAGATGGTGTGCGCCAGCTTGGCTTTACTGTCGTCACGGCCCAGGATGCCCGCGCCCGCATCCTGCAAGAGCAGACGCGCCCGGAGCGGCAGGGGTTGTTTGGCCTGCTGTCGGTCGGTTTTCTGGCGGCGGCGGTGCTGACGGTGCTGGGCTTTCTGGTCTATGCTGTCGCTTCCTTCCACCAGCGGGCCATCCAGTTAGGCATGTTACGCGCCATTGGCCTTTCGGTGACGCAAATGGCCGCCTATCTGGCCGGTGAACAGGCGCTGCTGATCGCCGCCGGGATAGGGTTGGGCACGGGGCTGGGCGTGTGGGCCAGCCGCCTGTTCATCCCCTTTTTACAGGTGGGTATTGGCACGACGACGGCTGCGAAAACGGCCGTGACGCCCCCCTTCGTCGTGCAAATCGCCTGGGAACAGTTAGCCCTCATCTATGCCCTCTTCGCCGCCATGTTCATCCTGGCCACCCTCATCCTCATCGCCCTGGCCGCCCGTATGCGCGTCTTCGAAGCCGTCAAACTCGGCGAGGCGGTGTAGAATGGGACGCAGATTCACGCGGAATACGCGGATAAGGATTTGTTAACAGTGTCATATGTGGAAACAAGCCGTCCGTCAATAAAACAAATAATCCGCGTCATCAGCGTCTATCCGCGTCCCAATAAATATGGGACGCGGATTTGCGCGGAAAACGCGGATAAGGGAGGTGTGTGATGACGTATAAACATATGGAGTTGACGCAGATCATTTTGGGGGCGTTTTTTGATGTTTATAATGCATTGGGGTACGGATTTCTGGAAAAGGTGTATGAAAATGCGATGGCGATTGAACTACGCCACCATGGGCTGTACGTCGAGCCGCAAAAACTGATTCAGGTGTACTACCGGCGGGAACTTATCGGCGAATACTTCGCCGACCTGGTGGTCAATAACCTGGTCATTGTGGAACTGAAGGCCGCGAAAAAGCTGGCGGATGAGCATGAAGCCCAACTGCTCAACTATCTCAAGGCCACGCCTTATGAAGTGGGTCTGCTGCTTAACTTCGGCCCCAAACCCGAATACCTGCGCCGCGCCTATGACAATACCCGCAAACCAAACTTGAAAATGGACGCGGATTAACGCTGATTAACGCGGATAAGAATTTAGAAGGTACGTCCTATGCAAAAAACAACCCGCAAATAAAACAAAAAATCCGCGTCATCCGCGTTCATCCGCGTCCCATCCAATACAGGACGCGGATGAACGCTGATTAACGCGGATAAGAATTTAGAAGATGCGTCGTATGCGAAAAATCAGCCTACAAATAAAACAAAAAAATCTGCGTCATCTGCGTCTATCCGCGTCCTATCTCTTCGTATTACTGCTGTTGGCGGCGTGTGGGCGGGGGGAAACGGCCGAACTGGGGCCGACACCCACCCCTTTGCCCACGCCCATCGTCCCAGAACGGCCCACCTACACCGTGCAGCGCGGCGACGTCGTCAACTCTTTAGAATTCACCGGGCGCGTTTCGCCGGTGCAGGAACAGGCGCTGTTTTTTAAGAGTGAAGGCTTCGTAGACCAGGTATTTGTGCAGCGCGGCGACCAGGTGGAGGCGGGCGATGTGCTGGCGCAGCTAGAAATCACCGCTCTGCAAAATCAGTTGGCCCAGGCACAGGTGGCCCTGGAAACGGCCGAAATTCGCCTGGCCCAGGCCGAACAGACACGGCAAGACGCCCTGGCCGAAGCGACCATCAACCGCGAGAAAATCCTCTTGCAGTTGCAGCAAGGGCAGGTCAATACCAACTCTACGGCCGTCATCGCCGCCCAAATTGATCTCGACAATGCCCGGCAGCGCCTGGCCGACGCCGAATACGAACTGCAAAAATCGCTAGATCGGGAGTGGGAGCCGGAAGATTTACGCCGCCAATATGAACGGGGTGTGGCTAATGCCCAGGATGCGCTGCGTGTGGCCCAGGCGCGTTACAATGACGCCCTGGCGGGCAGCGGCAGCAGCGCCGCCAACCGCCAGCTTTTGGAGCAAGACCTGGCGCTGGCCGACCTGCGTCTGGAGCAGTTAGGGCGGGGTGTTGACCCGCTGCTGGCGCTGGACGTGGAGCGGGCGCGGCTGGACGTGCAACGCATTGAGAATCAGATAGCCGACGCGCAGTTAATTGCCCCGTTTGCCGGGGAGGTGTTATCGTTGAATGTGCGCGCCGGCAACCGGGCCGAGGCATTTCAAACGGCCGTCATCCTGGCCCAACCGCAAAACCTGGAAATCACCGCCGAACTGGGCAGCGCCCAATTAAACGAAATGAGCGTGGGGCAAACGGCCGTGATCACCCTGCGCAACCGGCTGGATGACCCTTACAGCGGCGTGGTGCGCCAGTTACCCTACGCCTTCAGCGGCGGTGTATCTACTGCTGCCGATCAAGACAACCGCGTCCGCATCCAGTTCGACGAACTGCCCACCGACCTCGTTCTGGGTGAATTGGCGACCGTGGTTATTGTCCTGGAAGAAAAAGAAGACGTACTCTGGCTGCCGCCCGCGGCTATCCGCACCTTCCAGGGACGCAGCTTCGTCGTCATCCAGGAAGCCAACGGCCAGCGCCGCACCGATGTGCGCCTGGGCATCCAAAGCGCCGACCGGGTAGAAGTCCTGGAAGGCGTGGCAGTTGGGCAGGTGATTATAGGAGAATAGGGCACTGCATGAAGCGTGAAACGTGAAACGTGATTTTTGCACGGCTCACGTTTCACGAGACTTTTCAGGAGGGAAAAGTGAATTACTCGGATTGGGAACAGGAAGTCTATTCAGAGATCAGAGAAGATTCGTTGTGGAAGATGGAGGCTTACCGGCTGGCCTTGTTTGCTGCGGATATTGGCTGGCACGATGTCTCGAAGCTGATAAATGACAATCGCACCATCAAGCTCTCAGATCAACTTTATAGAGCGTTAGGCTCAATTGGGGCAAATGTTTCGGAGGGATATTCACGTGGCACGGGCAAAGACCGGGCACGTTTTTATGAATATGCGCTGGGTTCAGTGCGTGAAAGCCGTGTCTGGTACTTTAATGCCCGGCACATCTTGGGTCAGGACGTTGTTCAGCACCGCATCCAACTCCTCACGCAAATCATCCGCCTTTTACTGGTGATGGTGCCCCAACAAAGAGGCAACATCCTGCGCGAAGCCGAAGCCGTTTACATAATCGCTGAGGGCCAACTTGAGATCGATCCCGCAATGTTGCCCACACTTTTACACGTAGTCCCACTGCCCTAAACATCACGCCTCACGCTTCACGCTTCACGTTTCACGTTTCACGCATCAATTATGGAACCTTTCATCCTCTGCGAAAATCTGGTCAAAATATACAAGGTGGCCGAACTGGAAGTGGTGGCTTTGCAGGGGCTTGACCTGACGGTGCAGGCAGGTGAGATGTTGGGTGTTGTGGGCGCATCTGGTTCCGGCAAAAGTACGCTGCTCAACATTTTGGGTGGGCTAGATCGGCCGTCGGCGGGGCAGGTGGTGGTAAACGGCCGTAACCAGCCGCCCATCAACCTGCTCAAAGCCACCCCCTCTGAATTGGACGCTTACCGCCATCGCCAGGTCGGTTTTGTCTGGCAGCAGACGGCGCGCAACCTCATCCCGTACCTCTCCGCTCTGGAAAATGTGGCCCTGCCCATGACCCTGGCTGGCGTCGGCTGGCGCCAAAAACGCGCCTGGAGCGAGGAACTGCTGCAAGCCGTGGGGTTGTGGGAACACCGGCAGCACCGGCTGGCCCAACTTTCCGGCGGGCAGCAGCAGCGGGTGGCTATTGCCGTGGCTCTGGCCAACAAACCGGCCCTGCTGCTGGGCGACGAACCGACAGGTGAACTGGATTCGGTGACGGCGCAAGAAATCCTGGCCCTGCTGCGGGAGATGAATGCCCGCTACGGGCTGACGACGATCATCGTCACCCACGATCCCCAAATTGCCCGCGCCGTGGACCGGGTGGTGACGATTCGCGACGGCCGTACCAGCAGTGAAACAGTACGCCGCGTGGCCGACACTTCGGTAAACTCAGTGCAGGCTGTGGAAGCGGCGCTGGCCGAAGGCTTCACGGCCGTCGCCCACACCTTTGAAGAGTACGTGGTGGTAGACGCCGCCGGCCGCCTGCAAATCCCGCCCGACCTGCGCCAGGAAGCCAACATTGGCGACCGCGTCACACTGGAAGCGATGGAGCAGGGTGTGTTAATCAGGCCGATCAAGGAGAGCGACGATTAACTCTTTTCAGGCAGGATCATCTGGGGTAAAAGCGTATGGGGAATGGCGGCAAAGTGGGGATCACGATGCACCAGGGACAAATGATGGGCAACGGCCGCAATCAAAGCATCAATGGCTGGCAAGCGGTGTGGCGTCACTGAGGCGTTCCTCAATGAGATCTGCTATCGGATCGCTGCCAGGAAGCAACCAGGCATTGCCCATGCCAGCCGCCTCTCGCGCTAACTGGCCTCGCCGTGGGAGGACATGCACAAGTAACGTTCCATCCTCGCCAATTTCCCAATTCAGGCGTGCTCCCGGCTGGATGTCCAACATCCTGGCAATTCTAGCCGGAATGGTCACCTGGTTTTTGCCCGTTACTTTTGTAATCATGAGCACAGTGTTATTCAAGGGAACTGTTCTGTCAAGGAATCAGGAGTGCCAGGCAAGGGGCTGTAAAACATTGGTCAATGAAAATGGTTCTGCCCCTTGCCTGGCACTGACCGGCGTAACAAGATGAATATAAATTTACGTATTGAACATGTCAGCCGTACCTACGAGGTGAGTGGGCGCAAAGTGATGGCGCTGCAAGATGTCTCGCTGACGGTAACGCCGGGGCAGGTGGTAGCGTTGCGCGGTCGTTCCGGTTCCGGCAAGACCACCCTGCTTAACTGCATTGGCGGGTTGGACCGGCCGAGTAACGGCCGTATCTGGCTGGGACAGGAGGAGATTACCGGTCTGTCTGAAAGGCGGTTGGTACAACTGCGGCGGCAGCGCATCGGCTTTGTTTTCCAGTCACACGCCTTGCTGCCCACCTACTCTGCCCGTGAAAATGTGGATTTGATGCTGCGCCTGGTGAAGATGCCCCGCCGCGAACGGCTGGCCCGCGCCGTGGAAACGCTGCAACTGGTAGGGCTGGCTAAATGGCAGGATCACCGCCCCTTTGAACTCTCCGGCGGGCAGCAGCAGCGGGTGGCCATTGCCCGCGCCATCGCTGCCCGCCCCGCCGTCATCCTGGCCGACGAACCCACCGGGGAGCTGGACAGCGCCACCGGCCGCCAGATTTTGCAGCTTTTCCGCCAGTTAGCCGATGAACAGGAGACGGCCGTGCTCATTGCCACCCACGACCTGGCCGTAGATGCTTTTGCCGATGTGGTGGTGCATCTGGTAGACGGCCGTGTGCATCCACCAAAGCCAGAATAGTGGCTGGTGGTTAGTGCTGGTACTGCTGCCAATCACTATTTTTTTGATGATAAGGCAAGCTGGGAACTTTGCTCACAAAGCTAACTCTTTAACAAGAATACCCTCTTTAGCAATCCAATCGTCTTCAACCGGCTCCAGATAGAGGTCAATAGCTTCCCGGATGTTTTCCATCGCCTCATCCACTGTATCCCCCTCGCTGATACACCCAGGCAAAGAAGGTACATAAACGGTATACCCGCCTTCATCACTTGGTTCAAGCACAATCTGTAGTTTCATTTTGTTCACCTTTACAGAAATTTCTGGCGAATGTATACGCGGCTACCGAATGGGCTGCAAAGCCCGCCAAAGGGGGCCATCCTGGCGGACGCCGCGCCGATCCAGGTCGCTGGTGGCCAACACCACGCTCTCGGCGCAGCGGGCGGTAAGGCCGCGAATGAGGCGGGCCAGCAGTTCATTGCGAATCTGGTAATCCTCTTCTACCGTCCACGGCCGTGACACATCATAACTCTGCGCCAACACAAAGGCATTGCTGAGGGGTTGGTTGGGAATATCCCACCAGCCGGTAGCGGCCGTTTCCAGCCACACCTGTACCCGCGCCGGGCCACCCGCCAGCAAATAGCCGTAAATGGTGGAAATGGTAATCCCGTCCGGATCAGGTGGATCACCCAGGTCTGGCGGATTGGCCGTCACCAGCCCATTGTTGATGCCGTCAATAAAGGCCGCGCCAATCTCCGCCGGGGTCTTAAAACCAATCGCCTCGGCCGATTGGCGCAGGCGGGTGGCCGCTTTCACCAACCAGTCACACACCGCCGCCCCGGCCACATCCGGCTCCGGTTGGAAGCGCTTTTGCGACAACAGTTGGAACAAATCATGCAAACAGTGATCCAGCGGCAAACTGGCATCCACCGCTTCCAGCCACAAACGCAACTCTTCCACCAGCCCCACCAGATCAAATCCCACTCGCTCTACCAGGCGGGGTGGCAGTTCGCTGATGGGCAGCAAATCGGGCATATCCGGGCGGTACAGCCTTTCCGTCAGCAGTTCGGCGCGGGCGGGATCAAAACCGTGTATGGAAAGGGTGAGCGCCTCGGCTACGTCATATGCCGATGGGTGTACGTCCCACTGGGGATGGGCCAGCGCCAGCCAGGTGAGCCAGGCGCGCACCCGCGGCTCGTCACGGGGGCTGGAGCGGCGGCGCAGTTCGCGGTAAGGCAGCCCAGCTTCTTTCAGTGCATTACCCAGCAGATAACGCAGCGCCCCGTCCAGGTAGGGGGTAATGATAGCGATGTCTGCCGGAACCAACCCCCGTTCGGCCATCAGTTCGGGCAGGAAGCGGGCCAGGTTTTGCACCATTTCGCGGCGGTAACGGCCGTACACCACCCCACTGATCGCCTCTTTTGCCAGCGCCGTCGGTTTGTCCGTAAACAGCAAAAAGTTTTCCACCAGATTGGCCACATTTTCTAGCGCAGGTGTGGTGGTAAAGCTATCACTGAATTGAAACTGGTAGACGCTGCGCTGGTAAAATTGACGCGCTCCGTCAGGATCGGCCGCCAGGAATCGTTTGTAACCGCCGCCGCCGTCGTAGGCAACGGCCGTTGTCTGTGTCACATCCATCAATTCGCTCACAAAATTCTGCCCGGCGGGGGTTTGCTCCTCCACATTATCCACAATCAGGTGGCGGTACCGCTCGCGGAAGTAATTCTTAAACACCTCGTGATGCACAAGCTGCGTATCAAACACTCGCACCGCCAACGACAAATCCAACAACCCGTTGTCCCGGCACGATTGGCGGAAGGTGCGGGCCGCTTTGGCGGCGTCATCCAGGTGCAGCAGCCGTTCTGGTTCGCCTGTCCAGGTGCGTTTTTGCCGCTCAATCGCTTCTTCCAGGCTCAGCCCGTTCAACGCCGCCCGGTTGAGTGTATCCAACAACTGGCTGACGATCTGCTGCGGCCGTAGCCGCAAATCGGCAAACGCCCCCTCGTGCAGCATGGGGGTAATGACGTGCCACATCAGCAGTTGCGCCAGGTCATAGCTGAGGAAGGTGGGTGGACGGTAGGGGGTGGTGAAGCCCGACGGCCGTGCCACCAACGGCCAGAATAGTTCCACCATCTCCTGCGCCATCTGGGTATACGTCGTGATCTTCAGGTCGGCATACGGCCCCAGCCCCGATTGGTGTACCGTGTTCAGATACGGATCAGCATGGTCTGGCTCCGCCACCATCACCAAAATCGTATACGCCGGTTCCCCCATACTGAGCAGCCGAATCAGCCGCTGCTGCAACGCGACCGTCTTGCCTGTCCCGGCCGCGCCCAGCAAAAAACTGGTCTGCCCGGCCGTTATCGCCTCTTGTTGGCTAGCTGTTAGTTCCATCAAAACTAAACTTCCCGTGGCTCAGTAAGCAAATCAAGGCTGCCAAGAATCTCTCGAACACGGCGTGTTGAAAGTGCGCCGATCTTATCCACCAATTGAGTTTTATCTACGGTAATGATTTGGGAAACATTGACCACACTTTGTTTGGGTAAATTGGCTTCACCCACATTCAACAGAACATTCGCTGGCGCGTTGGCTTGTTGCAAATTGGAAGTAAGCGCACACACTATCACTGTATTGATCCGGCTTTGGTTGAAGACGTTATTCTGGATAACCACAACTGGCCGGACAAAACCCGGCGCAGATCCAGAGGGATCGCCAATATCCACCCAGAAAACGTCTCCCTGTCGGATTACCATTCAGCCTCCAACAACCGACGATAGTGGGGACGCAATTGGAGCAATAACTCTTGATCTGCCGGATCAGGGCCATCTTTGTAAGCCTCGTTAATCGCATCGAGTAGTTTTTGATTTTGGTACTGCTCAATAAAGGCTTCGGCCGCCAGTGTAAAAAAATGGCTGCGCGAGATATTCAATTCACGAGCGATCTGTTCTACCTGCTCAAATAGTGATTCTTGCAAGGAGATAGCCGTTTTTGTATTCGCCATAATTCATACCATTTCTCCCCCATCAAGTATAACCTTTGGTATGCAGTAGTATAAACCATGTCCCACCAAACAAAAAGCCCGGCAGATGCCGGGCTTGCTGCTCACTGTTTACTGCTCACCGTTTACGGATAGGTATACGCATTCCCCATCAGGTACGCCAGCAAGTTTGCCATGTCCTGCGGGTTGCGACTGAGCGTTAACGAGAAAGTTCCAGGCATCAGGCTGGGCGAGGTACAGGGGCCATTGGGACAATCGGGCGAAATGAAAGCGTTCGGCGCCAGAACAGATTCATAGATGTAATCCTGCGCCGAATAGCCCTCGATACGTTCAGCGCCATTGGTGGCAATTTCTGTCAGCGACGGGCCAACGGTGGCGGCAGCAGTACCGTCAGGCAGGCCATGGCAGGCGTTGCAACCGTTGCTCAGGTAAACCTGTGCGCCCAATTCCGGGTCGCCGACCATAATTTCTACCGGGTCGGTCAGGGATTGGAACGCTTCCGCTGCGCCTGGCCCAAATTCCGGCCAGGGGAATGTCACCGGCTCTTCGGCGCACAGTTCTTCACTGCCCCAATTCAATACGTAATTGGTCACGTTCTGCACCTGGTCAGGACGCATAGGACCGCCAAAATCATTTGACCAGGCGGGCATGATAGCGCCCCGGCCGGCCGCCACCGTCTTTTTAATCAGATTTTCGGTGGTGCCTTCCCAGCCCAGGTCTATAGAGCGGCGCGGCGGGGTACCACATAATAGGAAGTAGTTATTCAGCGGCAGCCCTAAACAGTTGGGATCACCATTGGCATCACGGCAGCCGTTTTCCTCACCGGACGTGGCCGTGCCATCAATACCATGGCAGGTAGCGCAGTTATTGATATACAGGTACGCGCCTTGTTCTACGGAACGGCCGTGCGCCGCCCCCGCAAAATCTTCCAATCGTGTGGGTTCACGCAGCGCCGCATACCCCAACACAATCATCGTCAGCATAAAAGCAACGGTTCCGATTACGACTTTTACTTGCATCTATTTTTCCCCGTTACCCGTCATCCATTATCCGTTATCCGCCAACATTCTCGGATTACGATTTACGGATTACGGTTTACGAAAATCAGCAGTTCTTATTCAGGAACTGACATTCTTCCTCATACAGCGAATCTTCATGGCGGTAGCCAACAGCCTCATCGGAAAGAATGAGGAATTCGTCAGGCTTTTGTGGATTCACCACCTCATAATATAAGGTGAGTTTAACCATGTTGTCCTGTTCCTGGGTAATGCGCAACTCGGCATAAGGATTGGGCATGGCATTGTCCGTAAAGTGATTGGCATAACGCACTTCGCCATTTTCCAGCACTTCCTCTTCACATGGGTACCAGTCATAATTCAGGTCAGGGTTACCATCACCTAGCTTACAACTTTGCCGGTACATGGAGTTGTAAAAAACGGCTAAGGCCCGTGTCAGGTGGGGGTTATCTGGTATCTGCTGTCCGGGCACATAAGTCCCTAACACCAAATTCTCATAGGGTACGCCCTTCAACACGCTGGGGCCTTCTTGCGGCAGTACACCTTGTGAAACTTCCCGCTCCGGTGAACTTTCCACCCGAAATTCCGGCGTCCCCATCCAATTGGAAACCAACATGAAGGCGATGAAGAGGAACGAGACTGAAAGACCCAGGCGGCGGTCAGCATAGCGGCGGCTCTTACCCACCTCAAAATAGGGCATGACGATAAAGGCCACCAGCAGCAGCGGGATGAAACCGACCACTATCGTTTTGGGCGCCAATTTCAGCCAGCCCTGTGACCAGGAAAGATACCAGGGCGCCACCACGTGCAGCGGCGTCACCACCGGGTCGGCATGGGTTTCTAGCGGGGCATCCCAGAACCAGAGCGAACCGGCTATCAGGAACAGGGTCATCAGCGCTGTCCACATCAACTCGCTGGTTAAAATATCAGGCGTGAAGTAGGTACGTTCGTCTTTAGGCACACGCTTGGCCGTATCTTCGCCAATCTCCTCACGTCCTGGCGGCAGCGAGAGACCATGCAAAATCACTTTGTAATAATGCACAAAGAAAAAGACGCCTAACAGCAGCGGCATCAACAAAACGTGGAACAAATACCAGCGCAGCAAACCGCCCGCGCCTAAAGCCGGGCCACCCTGCAAAATAAAGAGAACGGTCTGGTTAACAGCGGGGGGCGCTGGCGCGGCATCCGCGCCGGAGAGGAACACGGTCAAAGCCCAGTAAGCCAACTGATCCCACGGCAGCAAATAACCGCTAAAGCTGAGGAGGGCGGTGAGCGTCAGCAAAATGACGCCGGTGGCCCAGGTGAACTGGCGCGGTTTTTTGTAGCTGCCGGTAATGAAGGTACGGAGCATGTGCAGAGCCACCACTAACACCATCACCTCCGCACCCAGGCGATGCATATTGCGCATCAGTTGGCCCAGGGGCACGTTGCTGAGGATGTTCCACATATCGCCATAGGCGATCAGGGGGCTGGGGGTGTAGAAGATCATCAGCAAGATGCCGGTGATCGTTTCCCAAACCATCATAAAGGTGGAAAGCCAGCCCAGACGGAAGGTGGGGTAGATATGCGTAACTTCGGTGTGATAAAAGCTGGGGCGAATGTGGAACCAAAAGCCATCGGCGTGGGGGCGCAGACGCGGATTGGGGCGGCGAGGTTCGTCGCCCCGCAGCGCGCCGCGAATGTCGCTGATGTTCATACCGGCGGTGATACGCTCTACCACTTCGTCGGTTTTGGTCACAAGGGCTTGTTTGAGGCCCATCTCGCTAATTTGTTCAAAAATGGTAGCCATTTCTTCTCCTTAACCGCTTTTGTTTCCGGCTCTTCCTTATGGCTTATGGGCAGGAACCGGCAAAATCGCAAAGCAGGGTGTTGGCGGGGCCTGTTTTCTTGGCGGAGGTATCAATGCTGATGAATACGGCATTGCTGGGGACGGGCACAGGTTGGTAAAAGTCATTGACTTCTGGGGAGAGGGTGTTGGGGATGGGATTGCGATCGGCGTCCAGGAATTCCAGTTGAAAACGATCCAGGGTGCGGGGAGCGGGGGATTCGATACGACGGCCGTCTAACCGATACTTCGACCCATGACACGGACATTCATACCGGTTGTTAGCCGGCGTCCAGGCATAAATGCAGCCGAGGTGGGTACACACCTTGTAAATAGCCAACACACCTTTGAAGGTTTGCCCTGTTTCATCCGGGGCCAGCGCAAACAGATCGTTGGGTTGGTCAGAATCTACGTTAACGAGCCAGAAACGGCCGTCGGGGAAATTACCTGGTTCGGCGTTGACGCCTGGTATACTGCCAACGGGCAATACAAACTTGCCACCAAACTCTCCCTCTCGAAAACGGGGGATTAAGAACCAGACCAACAAACCGGCAAACTGTGCCAGGTACAGGGCGATAGACGCGCCCCAAATGTAGTACAAAAATTCACGTCGTGAGATGCCGCCGCTTTTCACGTCGGCGCCAATTGCTGCATTTGCCATATGGCTATTCTCCTGACTTAAACTGTCGCTTTTGTGTTTCTTTTGCCAAAGTTACGATTGAACCTGCCAGGGTTTTGGGTTCAGACATACTGTGTGCTTTTTGTCACAAACGGGATTATAACAAACAATGTTGGGATAACAAGGAAAAGATGGGCGCTAAGAGACTTGAACTCCTGACCTCTTCGGTGTAAACGAAGCGCTCTAACCAACTGAGCTAAGCGCCCTTGTTAACAGTAGCCTGAATTATAGCCATTGTGCCAAATGGGGCAAAGTTTAGAGAGTAGAGATTGGAGACTAGAGATTGAGCGTTTGCAATCTCCAATCTCCAATCTCCAATCTCCTGATTATATTCGTGGCAGCATAATGCTTTGCTGTTTCTGGTATTTTCCCTTGCGGTCGGCGTAGGAAATTTCGCACGTTTCGTCTGATTCAAAGAACAACACCTGGGCAATGCCTTCATTGGCATACACACGGGCCGGCAAGGGGGTGGTGTTTGATATTTCCAGGGTAACGTAGCCTTCCCACTCGGGTTCAAACGGGGTGACGTTGACGATGAGGCCGCATCGGGCATAGGTGGACTTGCCCAGGCACACTGTCAAGACATTGCGCGGGATGCGGAAATACTCCACCGTTTGCGCCAGCACAAAGGAATTGGGGGGGATAACACAAATATCCCCTTCGTAATCTATAAATGACTTCGGGTTGAAATGTTTCGGGTCCACAATGGCCGAATGGACGTTAGTGAATATCTTGAATTCCCGGCTGACACGAATGTCATACCCGTAAGAAGACAGGCCATAGGAAATAACGCCTTCACGCACCTGCCCATCTACAAACGGTTCAATCATGTGATGTTCCACTGCCATTTTGCGAATCCATTTATCTGCTTTAATTGCCATACAATTGATCTCCTTAAACACCTGAACACTTCATCACTTCATCATACACTTGTAAAGTTTTCACGGCCGTATCCTCCCACGAGAATTTAGCCGCCTGGGTCACGGCCGTAGCCCGCAGCTCCTTCGCCAGATCATCCTGCACAATGGTAGCAATGATGGCCCCGGCCATGCCCCGCGCATCGTCCGGGTCAACGGCAAAACCGGCCTCGCCCACCACCTCCGGCAGTGAGGTAGCATTGGTCGTCACCACCGGCGTACCGCAGGCCAGCGCCTCCAACACCGGCAGGCCAAACCCCTCGCGGCGGCTGGGGAAAACAAACGTCTCGGCATTCCGGTATAACGACGGCTTCTCGGCTTCGTCCACATAGCCGATCCAGCGCACATAGTCGCCAATGCCCAACTTCTGGATGTACCCCTCATAATCCGGGTAACTGTCTGACGTGGTTTCTGGCTTTTGCCCGGCCAAAATCAACGGATATTCGTCCCCCAATGCCTGCCCCACATACGTCCAGGCCAGCAGCAGCGTGGTCACATTTTTGTGCAGTTCATACCCGCCCAGGTACAGCACGTAAAAATCGGGCAGGTCATATTTGCGCAGCACGGCCATATCCAGCAGCGAATTGGGTTGGGGCCGGTAATCGGCCGTTACCGCCAGATGAATCGGCGTGATTTTTTCTGGAGAGACGCCCAGATGGCTCACAATCTCCTCTTTACTGGCGTGGGAATCGGTGATGATGTGGTTGGCGCCGCGGGCGCTGGCGGATACCAGGGCATTGTACAGGCGGGCGCCGGCCTTCCGCCGGTATTCGGGCACGAGCATGGTGGTCAGATCATGCACCGTCACCACCTGGGGAATGGGCGAACGGAGCGGGCCACCCCAGTAGGGAATGTGGGCGATGTTGGCGTTTACGGCCGTACACGCCCCCGGAAACCCCCGCTGCTCAAACCACACCTTGCCCACATGGCCGGGGCGTGTTGGCACGGGGTACACCTGCACCCCTGGCGGCACATCCTGGAGGTTGGGGGCATCGGCCACTTGCGGGTAAATGAGGCTGATCTGCAAATCAGACACCATCTGGCGCAAGGTTGCCACCAGCGCGCGGCTGTATTGGCCGCTGCCACTGTTCGGCCGGTTCCAGAAATAAGCATTGACGGCTATGTGCATGGGGGGAGTTTAGTGACAAGATGAAGACGTGGCAAGGCGAGGGGGAGAGCAGGTGAGGGGGTGAGGGGGTGAGGAAGGCATAACCTCTATCCCTTCATAATTCCTAATTCATAATTCCTGCGCAGCCAGGCGTTGCTGCATTTGTTGGCCGAGGGCTTGCAGGGCGTTATACGGCCGTACAAACACCTCAAACTCCACAATCTGCCCCGCTTCATTCCAGCGAATCAGGTCAATACCTTTGAGCGACAGGTCACCCACGCGGGCGCTAAATTCCAGCGCCCAGTTGTCACCATCTATCAATTCCCGGTGGTAAGCAAAGTCCTGGAACACATCAATGACGGTGCTGAGAATGACGAAGGTGGGCAGACGGCCGTGAGTCGGCTTCCACACAAAGGGCGACCGGAACGTCACGTCCTCCGCCAAAATGGCGCTCAATGCTTCCAGGTCACGCGCAAACACAATGTGATGCCAATGGGACAGACTTGTTTGTTGGTTCATATCGGATTACCTTATCGTTTGCGCCGCTGCCAGATGAGCAGCAGCAGCCCAATCATAACCAGCAGCGGCCATACCCAGGCCAGTTCTCCCGGCCCGCCGGGACCGGTGCAGGCAGCCTCACGCCGAATTTGGAGCAGGCAGTAATGGTCGGTCACGTCCGCAAATTCGGCATCGCTCATGTGGTAGGGGTCAATGCCGGCCAGCCGCCCGGCAAAACCGCTGGCAATGATCACCTGGCGTAAAAGAAACAGCCGGCGCGCATCATCCGATGCGTCTACGGCCGTACCCGCCCACCAGCCATCCGGCAACCACACTTCCACCTGTGGATTAGCCTGAATGTTACGATACCAATCTGATAGCCGGCCAAACCCGGCCGTACAGTAAATTTCCCCATCCACCAGGGCATAATTCACCGGCGTCTGGCGGCGCAAACCCGATCTGCGCCCGGTATGGGTGATGACCATGATCCGTCCGCCAACAGAAGGCCAGCCATTGAGCCAACGGCCCAATCCTAACCGCCACAGCAGCAGCATGAACCGGTTCAGATATTTGAAGCCCTGTCGTAACTGTTCTTCGTTCATCATTCGGTCTGCCCTTGCCGTTCAAACGCGGCTAACTGGGCGGCAATCCAGGCCGCATCCGCTTCCGAAAAATCGGGCGGCGGTGGTAGTTCGTGGTAGTTTAGCAGCCGCTCGTACCCGACCAGGTTAAAACAGGCGGTCACGGCCGTTTGCAAATCCAGCGGCACATCCTCATCCGGCGGCAACAGGGGCACCGGCACCACCGGCAATTTGTCGCGCAGTTGGATGGCCCATACGGCCGTTTTGGGTCGGTTGGTAAAGCGGCTCACGTAGACATAATATGGCGCAATAGGGTAATGGCCTTCCAGGGGAATCCGCCCGCCACACCGCACCAGATCAATTTCCAGCAAATGGGTGCGGGTTTGCAACAGTTGATGGCGGCGTTCCAGATACTCCCGCGCCCCATCCCCCCGTTTATTCACCGGCGACAAAATCTCAATCGCCGTCACCAACCGCCGTTCGGCCACATCCCGTATTTCCAGGCTGAGGATGGGCACTTCTTCGTCCATGTCGCTGTTTAATTCGGTGGTGGGTGGGGTCACGGCCGTGTACACCGCCGCCGCCTCGCCAATTTTCACCACATGCACATCCGGGTACACCACACGCTGCTCCGGTGGCAACCCCAACACCCCCACCGCGCCCCGGTCAATCACATATCGTTTTGCCAGCAGCGCCACATACTTCGGCTGCAAACGCGGCAATAATTGCGCCCGAATTTCATTAGACAGGGTGTCGTGAAACTCCTGCCACATCTCACCTTCAAGATACGGGTCCATCCCAGGAAATGGGGAAGCCATGAGCAACTCCTTCCGGCCCAAACCGGATGTATGGGGCAGATTATAACAGAAAGGTGGCGGACACGGCCGTTGCCCCTTCCCCAATCCCTGTTACATGTCACCGTCAATTGGTGACATCCTTCACCTACCCCATCAGCTGTCCTCCACTATAGTAACCGCAGCACAGATTTTTGCATTTTTACACAATTTTCCATAGATTTATACTTAGCAAAAAGTTCAACTTTTCTAAAAAGTTGAACTTTTGGGAAACCGCCATGTCTGATCTCACCTATCCTCCACCCCGCCTTATCTTTTGGGAGACCACTGCCGGCTGTAACCTGGAGTGTATCCACTGCCGCCGCATCACCGTCGCCAACCAATTGTTGCCGCAAGACCTGACCACCGCTGAAGCGTTGGACATGATTGACCAGATCGCCACCGTGGGCAGTCCGATCTTCGTCTTATCCGGTGGCGAACCGCTGTTCCGCCCGGATATTTTTGATATTGCCCGCCACGCCGCCGACGCCGGGCTGATTGTAGCCCTGGCCACCAACGGCACGCTGATTACGGCCGATGTGGCCCGGCGCATCAAAGAAAGCGGCATCCGCCGCGTTAGCATCAGCTTTGACGGCGCGGACGCGCCCACACACGACATTTTTCGCGGGCCAGGCGCGTTCAAGAAGGCGCTGGCCGGCATTTTCCACCTGCGCGAAGTGGACATTCCCTACCAGATCAACACCACTGTAGCTAAACATAATGTTCATCAAATGCCGGAAACGTTGGCGTTAGCCAAACGAATTGGCGCGGTGGCGCTGCACCTGTTCTTGCTGGTGCCGGTCGGCTGCGGCGTGGAAATTGCCGAAGACAAACAAATTTCCCCGACCGAATATGAAGCGGTGTTGAACTGGATGTATGATGCCGAAATGGAAGGAGGTATTGAATTGAAGGCGACGTGTGCGCCGCATTATTTCCGCATAGCACGGCAGCGGCAGGCGGAGGAGCGGCGGATGGGTATTTTCAGAGAGCGTCCAGAATCCATGCACCGGCAGCAGCACGGCGGCAACACACATACCGGTGGACATCCTGGGGGAAACGGCAACGGCCGTCACCCCATGAACGCCATGACCAAAGGCTGTCTGGCGGGTACCGGCGTCAGCTTCATCAGCCATCGCGGCGAGGTCTTCCCCTGTGGCTACCTGCCGGTAGAAGCCGGGCACATCCGTCGCCAGCCATTCGCCGAAATATGGCAAGACTCCCCCCTCTTTGCTGAACTGCGTGAACCAGACCTGCTGGGCGGCAAATGTGGCCTGTGTGAATTCAAGAAAATCTGCTCTGGCTGCCGCGCCCGCGCCTTTGGCACCGACGGCGACTACCTGGGTGAAGAGCCGTTTTGCACCTATGTGCCCCGGTTGGCAGAGGTGGGTATTTGAGTGTTCAAGTGTTTAGGTATTCAAGTGTTTGAGTTGTGGAACCAATGACTAACTCCACCCCCCTCAACATCACCATCATCGGCGGCGGCATTGCCGGGTTGAGTGCGGCCTGGTATGTGCAGCAGGAAGCGGCCCGTCAAGGTGTTGACATAACGTACACTTTGGTGGAGCAGTCTGACCGGTGGGGTGGCAAAATTTTGACGGAAACGGTGGACGGATTTGGGGCACGGCCGTTCATCATTGAAGCCGGCCCCGACTCCTTCCTCAGCCAGAAACCGTGGGCGGCGCAACTGGCCCGTGAATTGGGTATTGCCGACCAGTTTTTGCCGACCAATGACGGCCGTCGCCAAACCTTTATCCTGCACAACGGCCGTCCCACCCCCCTGCCCGATGGCGTCATGCTCATCGCCCCCACCAAAATCAAACCGTTTGTGCAATCCCGCCTCATCTCCCCCTGGGGCAAACTGCGCATGGGGCTGGACTGGTTCATTCCGCCCAAAATGGACGACAGCGACGAAACGCTGGCCCAATTCATCCAGCGCCGCCTGGGGCAGGAAGCGCTGGACAAAATTGCCGAGCCGCTGCTTTCCGGCATCTACAACGCCGACGCCGAACTGCAAAGCATGATGGCCACCTTCCCCCGCTTCCGCGACATGGAAAAAGAGCATGGCAGCCTCATCAAAGCGATGTTGGCCGCCAAAAAATCCCGCGCCCAGGCGCCGCCCAACGGCAACGCGCCCAGCATGTTCACCTCCTTCAAACCGGGCATGGAGGAACTGACGTTGGCGTTGCGGGAGCGGTTGACGGGTGATTGTCGGTTGGGGATAAAGGTGGAGAGATTAGAGATTAGAGATTGGAGATTAACCGATCCCACCCCATCTCCAATCTCCAATCTCCAATCTCCTATTTACCAATTACATCTATCCGACGGCTCAACCCTGCCTACCAACGCCATCATTTTAGCCGTGCCTGCTTTTGTGGCGGCGAAGTTGCTGGCCGAACTTGCGCCCCAGGCAGCGGAGACCCTGCGTCAGATTCGTTACGTCAGCACCGGCACCGTTTCGCTGGCTTACAAACGGGATGAGATTGCGCACCCGTTGAATGGCTTTGGCATTGTCATCCCGCGCAGCGAACGGCGGCGCATCAATGCCATTACCTGGAGTTCCACCAAATTTGACCACCGTGCCCCGGAAGGGTATGCGCTGCTGCGTATCTTTTTTGGCGGCTCGCGCACACCGCAGATGATGGACGTACCAGACGAGGCGCTGCTGCCCATTGTGCAGGAAGAGTTGGCGGCGATGATGGGCATCACGGCCGTGCCCCTCTTCCACCGCATCTACCGCTGGCAAAACTCCAATCCCCAATACGATGTTGGCCATCTGGATCGCGTAGCCGCCATTGAAGCCAGCCTGCCTCCCGGCATCTTCGTCACCGGCAGCCCGTACCGGGGCGTAGGCGTGCCCGATTGTGTGAAGCAGGCGAAGGACACGGCCGTGAATGTGATGAGTAAGTTGGTAATTGAGTAATTGGGTAATTACTCAATTGCCTAATTACTTAATTACCATTCCTCATAGTTGACGCCAGATTTAACCCTGGTAAAATTTTCACAACCGCATAGATTTACATAGATTTTTATCAATTTAGTGAGATTTATATCGTAATCCGAAGTCTGTAATCCGTTAACCGATTACCGATTACCGATTACGGATTACCACTATGAATACCGACACCGACCAATGGCTCTCCCTCAGTGACGCCGCCAAACGGCTGAATGTACACCCCACCACGCTACGGCGCTGGGCGGATAACGGCGACATTCCGATTATGTTAACTCCGGGCGGGCATCGCCGTTTTGCCCTGACCGACATTGACCAGTTTGCCCAGGGGCGGCACGGCCTGCGCCGCAGCAGCGGCTTTGAGCAGGCGTGGGCCGACCGGGCGCTGGTGGTCACCCGCCAGGAGATTATGGCCCACCAGGACGCCCACTGGTTGACGGCGCTGGATGACTCCACCCGTGAACGCAACCGGCTGCTGGGGCGGCAGCTCATGGCGCTGACGCTGCAATACATTTCCAATGGGGATGACGAACGATTGATTGACGAAGCGCGGCGCATTGGCGGCGAATACGGCCGTACCTGCCGCCAGATCAACATGCCCCTCACCGATGCCCTGCAAGCCTCCATGTTCTTCCGCGACACCATGATCGAGTCGGCGCTGCAACTGCCGGAAAACGTCAACATCCGCCCCGAAGCCAATGTGCGCCTGCTGCGGCGCATTAATACCCTGCTCAACGCCGTCCATCTGGCGGTAGCCGAGGTTTATGATGCCCCCGATTTTATGCCTGGGTCTTAATCACCAGACGGCCCCGGTGGCCCTGCGTGAGCGGTTAAACTGTTCATTGGCGACGTTGGCCGGGCACATGCCTACGGCCGTGACCGAACTGGCGCTGATTTCCACCTGCAACCGCATTGAGCTATACGCCGTCATCCAGCCCGGCGAAACCGCTGCGGCAGCGCCACTGCTCAACTTACTGGCGCAAACACAGCAGTTAGACCCGGCCGAACTCGAAGATTATGTCTACTTTTTGGCGGGCGACACGGCCGTCCACCACCTGCTGCGGGTTGCCTGCGGGTTGGATTCATTGGTGTTGGGTGAGCCGCAGATTTTGGGGCAGGTGACAGATGCGTATGTGACGGCCGTCGCCCAACGCACCATTGGCCCCATCCTGGACGCCCTCTTCAAAACGGCCATCCGCGCCGGCAAACGCGCCCGCACCGAAACCGCCATCAGCAGCAATCCCGCCAGCGTCAGTTCGGTAGCTATCGCGCTGGCGCAGCAGGCGTTGGGCGGTCTGGCCCACCGCGCCATTTTGGTAGTAGGCGTTGGCGAAATGGGCCAACTGGCGCTGAAGGCACTGCGGGCGCGTGGGCTGACGCAGGTATCGGTTGCCAATCGCACCAAAAGCCGGGCGGAAACGGCCGTCGCCCCCTTCAACGGCCGTGCCTACAGCCTGGACGAACTGCCCCAGGCGATTCAGGCGGCCGATGTGGTGATCACAGCCACATACAGCCCGCAACCCATTGTTGACATAAAGACAATTGGGGAGCGGGAACGGCCGTTGCTCATCGTGGATATCGCTGTGCCGCGTAATGTGGACACGGCCGTGGCTGCCCTGCCGCACGTCCGCCTGTACAGCCTGGACGATTTGCAGGCCACGCTGGATGACTCGCTGGCGGCGCGAACGGCGGAAATTCCGCAAGTAGAGCACATTATCGCCGCCGAGACAGAACAGTTAAGCACACATTATGTCGAGTTAACTGTCAAGCCGCTCATCCTGGAAATGCGGCGCAAAGCGGAGCAAATTCGGGAGACGGAATTGGAACGCGCTCTGCGCCATTTGGGAGACGTGGACGAACAGACGATGGCCCACCTGCAACGCTTTTCGCACTCATTAGTGAACAAATTGCTGCACGAGCCGACCATCCGCCTGAAGGAAAAAGCAGGCCATCAGCAGGCGGGTGAATACGCCACGGCCGTGCGCGAACTCTTTGGATTACCGGAACATTTATCGTAGAATGTGGGCCAACAGGATGGCCGGGCCTTTACACGAGAAGAAGGAGAAAAGTGGCCGTGTCCATCCTGTTATCCCCTTTTGCGACTAAAGATTAGAGATTGGAGATTAGAGATTGAGACTGAAGCAATCTCTAATCTCCAATCTCCGAAATTTCGCAATGCTCCCCAGAAAAACCATCATCATAGGCACCCGCACGTCACAACTGGCACTGTGGCAAACGGATTATGTCAAGCGGGAATTAGAAGAAGCGTGGCCTGGTCTGGTGTGCCAACTGGAAACATTTGTTACCCAGGGTGACAAGACGCTGGACAAACCATTGCCGGAAATTGGCGGCAAGGGGCTGTTTACGGCCGAATTGGAAGCCGCGTTGATGGACGGCCGTATTGACATTGCCGTCCATTCCCTCAAAGACCTGCCCGTGGCCGACGCCGCCGGGCTGACAGTGGGCGCGATTTCACCGCGCGCCGATGTGCGCGATGTGCTGGTGGCGCGGGAAAAGTGGACGTTGGGCAGTCTCCCTCTGGGAGCCACTGTAGGTACCAGCAGCCTGCGCCGCCAGGCTCAACTGCTACACGCCCGCCCCGACCTGAACATCCAATCTATTCGCGGCAACGTGGACACCCGTCTGCGCAAAGTACAGGAAGGGCCATACGACGCCGCCGTCCTGGCAGCGGCCGGACTCATCCGCCTGGGGCTGGAAAACCACATTGCCCAATACCTGCCCCTGGACATCATGCTGCCCGCTCCCGGACAGGGGGCGCTGGCAGTGCAGTGCCGGGCGGAGGACACGGCCGTACTCTCCCTGCTGGCAGCCATTGACGATGCCGAAACCCGCTGCTGCGTAGACGCCGAACGCGCCTTTCTGGACGGGCTGGGCAGCGGTTGTTCGCTGCCGGTAGCGGCCTATGCCACCCGGCAAAATGACGAGATTATGTTAACTGGACTGGTGGCGGCTTTAAATGGACGCCGGGTGATCGAGGTGCAGGGGTACGGCCGTGACCCCCACCAACTCGGCGCAGACTTAGCCGCACAAGCCCTGGCGCAAGGGGCGGCGGCCTTGTTGAGATTGGGAGATTAAGAGATTGGGAGATTGGGTAATCTCTCAATCTCAACCGATCCAAAATCCGATGCCCGGTTGACAACGGATTTACAGGATTCACAGATCAAGTCACCGAAGAAAAATCCGCCCATCCTGCAAATCCTGTTCACAGAAAGCGCAAATTTATATCTTCTGAGGTTGGAGGTTTGAGATTGGAGATCAAGCAATCCCCCTTATCAGGCAAACGCATTGTTGTTACCCGCAGCCCGGAGCAGGCTGAGGGGTTGTGCGCCCCGCTGGAAGCAATGGGCGCACAGTGCATTCGTTTCCCGGTCATAGATTTTGTTCCCCTGCCCGCCCCCGAACTGGACAATGCCCTGGCCCAACTCGACCAATATACGTGGCTTATCTTCACCAGCGCCAACGCCGTGCGGTTCTTTTTTCGGAGATTAGAGATTGGAGATTGGAGATTGGCCTCTAATCTCCAATCTCCAATCTCTAATCTCCCTTGCATTGCCGTCGTCGGCTCGGCTACACAGCAAGCATTGGCAGAAAAAGGCGTCTCTGTAGATTTTATGCCGGACGAATTCACCGGCGAGCAGTTGGCGATGTGCCTGGGCGATGTGGCCGGGCGGCGCATTTTGCTGCCCCGTGCCCGCCTGGGTCGCCCGGAAATTGTGGCGTTGCTACGCGAACGGGGAGCGTTGGTGGATGACATCGCGCTGTATGAAACAGTCGCGGCCGTGCCCACCCCCGAAGCCCTGGCCGAACTGGAAAAAGGGGCCGACGTACTCACCTTCACCAGCCCCTCTAGTGTGCGCAACTTCGTCAATATCGTGAGACATACGATGTTTTGGAAACATCGTATGTCCGCCCTGGTCGCCGTCATCGGCCCTTCCACTGCCGCCGAAGCGAAGAAATACGGCCTGCAAGTTGACATAATGCCGCGAGAATACACGATAGAGGGGTTGGTAACGGCTGTAGTAGAACATCAGACATCCGATTTCGGCAACCAAAGGTTGCTTGAAAAATCGGATGTCTATGACCCACACAAGGAATCCCTATGAACATCCCCATCCGCCCGCGCCGCTTGCGGCACACGGCCGTGCTGCGCCAGATGGTGCGCGAAACAGAACTGAACCCGGCCGACTTCATCTACCCCCTCTTCATCCGGCACGGCGAGGGGGTACGCCAACCTATTCCCTCCATGCCGGGGGTGGCCCAATTGTCGGTGGACACGGCCGTCGCCGAAGCCCGCGCCGCCTATGAGTTGGGGATTACGGCCGTCATCCTCTTTGGTCTGCCCGCCGAAAAAGACCCGGTGGGACGGGAAAATTTCGCCGAAGACGGCATTGTGCAGCAGGCCATCCGCGCCATCAAAGCCGCGCTGCCGCAGATGGTCGTTGTCACCGATGTCTGCCTGTGTGAATACACCGATCACGGGCATTGCGGCGTTTTGAACGCGGGCATTGAGTTGCAGTTGAACGAGCATTTGCCGGAAGGCTATGTGCTGAACGACGAGACGCTCAAGGTATTGGGCCAGGTCGCCGTCTCCCATGCGGGGGCGGGCGCGGACATCGTGGCCCCTAGCGGCATGATGGACGGCATGGTCGCCGCCATCCGCCGCGAACTGGACGATTACGGTTTTGAGCATTTGCCCATCATGTCTTATGCGGTGAAGTATGCCAGCGGGTTTTATGGCCCGTTCCGAGACGCGGCCGACGGCGCGCCCAAATTTGGCGACCGCAAAACGCACCAGATGGACCCGGCCAATGCGCGTGAAGCCCTTCGTGAAGCGGCGCTGGATGTGGCCGAAGGGGCGGACTTCCTGATGGTGAAACCGGCGCTGGCTTACCTGGACGTGATTTACCGCGTGAAGCAGCAGTTCCCGGCGCTGCCCCTGGCAGCTTATAACGTCAGCGGTGAATACGCCATGATCAAGGCGGCGGCGGAAAAGGGGTGGCTGGATGAGCGCACGGCCGTGTTGGAAACCCTCACCAGCATCAAACGCGCCGGGGCGGATGTGATTATTACGTACCATGCGAAAGAGGCGGCGGGATGGTTGGTGGGAGGTTAGGAGATTGGAGATTAGGAGATTAAGAGATTGGGAGATTCAATCTCTCAATCTCCTAATCTCAAAAAAGTGGTGTTCAGGTGGTGGGCAGGAAGAGTGAGGCGACGGGTAATTCCAGACCGGCTAATTGTGGAGATGTGAGGACTTCATCGGGACCGAAACGGCCGTGCAGCACATATTCCTGTCCCCCAATCGGCAAGGCGTATATCGTCACCGTCCGCGTTTTGGGGTCGGCCAGCCAATACTCTGGCACACCAGCCTGTTCGTAGGCGTCCAATTTCAGGGATTGATCTACGCGGATGGTACTGGGCGACAGCACTTCCACAATCAAATCAGGCGCACCTTCAAAAAAGCGGGCGTTATCAGGTAATGCTCGCGCCGCACCAATGAACAAAATGTCTGGCAAAACGGGTCTGGCAATGCCCGGCAAATGGATTTCAAAAGGAGCAGTGAGAACGACGCCCAATGCTTTCGCCTCAATGAAGTGCATCAGGGCATAAAAAATCTTACTGACAGCATATTGATGGTCATAGGCAGGGGCATTGGTCACGTAGAGCACTCCTTTGATGATTTCGTAGCGACGGCCGTCGTCTGGCAGGCGCAAATAATCATCATACGTCCAGTTACCCTGGGTCGGCCATGATTCGGTTGTAGGCAAAACAGCAGGTGTGGCTTGTCTGATCATCGTTCACCAATCCTTCGCCAAAAGCACCGCCATTGTAAAAATAGCCGGGCGAAACTGTCAAGAAGGAGTAAATAGATGACACTAAAAAATCTAACCATAGAACGACCAGCGGACGCCATAGACATCAGCGAAAAAGGGAAGCTGAATGAGCAGATCATTTCCCTGGATCGCCGGCTGTTTATGCAGCTTTTGGTTTTTACGGATGCGTTTGACACGGCCGAATTGATAAGGGTGTTAGTGGCGGCAGACATTCATGGGGTGTTGTACCTCGATCTCAATGACCCGTATGGGGTGGGGCTGCTGACCTTCAGCGAGGAGCCGGACTATTTTGTGACCGACGTGCGCCGCCTGCTGAACCAGGAACCGTTTGACCTGCTGACGCCGCGCCTAGAGATGAGCATGCTCGGCCGTACCTACTCGCTGGGTTACGAGGCGGATTTGGAGCGCACCCTGATCACCCGACCCATTGAGCGAGCGACAAACCCGGCCTGGCCCTGGGCTGTCTGGTATCCGTTGCGCCGTTCTGGGCAGTTTGAGCAGCTCTCCGCGCAAGAGCAGCGCACCATTTTGATGGAGCATGGCGGTATCGGCCGGGCCTATGGCGAAGCCGACCTGGCGCACGACATTCGGCTGGCCTGCCATGGCCTGGGCGCGGAAGACAACGACTTTATCGCCGGGCTGGTGGGCAAAGAGCTATACCCTCTCTCCCAACTTGTGCAGCGAATGAGGAAAACGAAACAAACCTCGTTGTACCTGGAAAAGCTGGGGCCGTTTTTTATTGGGAAGGCAATCTGGCAAAATCCGTAATCGGTAATCGGTGATCGGTAATCGGTGAATGACCAACTACCGATTACCGATCACCGATTACCAATAACCAACTACTATGACACCACAAGAACCAACCTCCCGTTTCCTACGCGCCTGCGCCCGGCTGCCAGTGGATGCTACGCCGGCGTGGCTGATGCGGCAGGCAGGGCGTTATATGCCTGAGTACCGCGAACTGCGGGCCAAACATTCGATGCTGGAGTGTATCCACACGCCGGAACTGGCGGCCGAAATTACCTTACAACCGATCAACGCCTTTGACATGGACGCGGCCATTATTTTCTCGGACATTTTGCCGCCGCTGGTGGGCATGGGCTTGAAGCTGGAATTTGCCCAGGGGGAAGGGCCGGTGCTGCATAATCGGTTGCAACGGCCGTATGACATTGACCTGCTCGCCACCCCACCCGCCGCCGAAACGATGGCCGGGACATTGAAAGCGATTGAACTGGTGACGGCCGAATTGCAGCCGCGCGGTATCCCGTTGATCGGCTTTGCCGGTGCGCCGTTTACGCTGGCCAGCTATGCCATTGAAGGCGGCGGCTCCAAGACGTACCAGCGCACCAAGTCGCTGATGGTCAGCGAACCGGCGGCCTGGGGGCGGCTGATGGACAAACTGGTGACGGTGCAGGCCGATTACCTGCTGGCGCAGGCCAAAGCGGGCGCGTCGGCTCTGCAACTATTTGACTCCTGGGCCGGGCACGCCCTGAGCAAACAGGATTACATCCGTTTTGTGCAGCCTTACAACACCAAACTGTTTCAGCAATTGGCGCGGGCCAATGTGCCCGTCATCAACTTCAGCACCGGCACGTCGCCTTACATCGAAGAGGTGGCCAAATGCGGCGGGACGGTCATTGGCGTGGACTGGCATTTGCCGCTTGACGAACTATGGGCGCGGATTGGCCTGGACAAAGCGATCCAGGGCAATTTAGACCCGATGACACTGCTGGCCCCCTGGCGGGAACTCAAATTTCAGGTGGATGATGTGCTGGCGCGGGCCAACGGCCGTGCCGGACACATCTTTAATCTCGGCCACGGCATCTTCAAGGAGACGCCGGTGGAGAATGTAAAGCGGCTGGTGGAGTATGTACACGAGAGAACGAGTAAATAACTGACGTGATGCGTGACCCGTGACTCATCACGCATCACGCATCACGCATCACGAGATGACTATGAACAACCCAATTGGCATCTTGATCATGGCCTACGGCGGGCCGAATAATTTAGAGGAGATTCCGGGTTACCTGGCGGACATCCGGCACGGCCGTGTCACTACCCCCTCCGTCCTGGAAGAGATCACCCACAACTACACCCAGATTGGCGGTAAATCACCGCTGCTGGAATTTACAACGGCACAGGTGGAGGCGATCCGCGAACATCTTGATCCTGGCAGGTTTAAGGTGTATCTGGGAATGCGCCACTGGTCGCCCTGGATTGAGGATACGGTGCGGGAGATGCTGGACGACGGCATCAGCCGCGCTGTGAGCCTGGTGTTGGCCCCCCATTTCAGCAAATTGAGCATTGCCAAATATCACGACAAAATCGAGGCGGGGCTGCGGATGTTTCACGGCCGTATCGAATTTGCCCACATCCTTAGCTACCACAACGTACCGGGGCTGATTGGCCCGCTGGCGGAGCGGGTGCAGGCCGGGCTGCACGAATGGCCCGAAGCGGAACGGGCGGATGTCCACGTCATTTTCAGTGCCCACAGCTTGCCAGAGCGCATCCTGAAAATGGGCGATCCGTATGACAGCCAACTGCGCGAAACGGCGCGGCTGGTGGCCGCCCAGGCCGGGCTGCCCGATACGCATTGGTCGTGGAGCTACCAGTCGGCGGGGCGCAGTCCGGAGCCGTGGCTGGGGCCGCAGTTGCAGGAGTACATCCCGGAACTGGTGTCCAAAGGCATCAAAAATATCGTCTCTGTACCCGTCGGTTTTGTCTGTGATCATGTGGAGATTTTGTTTGATATTGACATTCAGGCGCAGGCGGTGGCAAAGGAATGTGGGGTGCGGTTGGTACGGCCGTCGGCCCTGAATACCGATCCCGTTTTTATGAAACAACTGGCCGAGTTGATTGCTGCCAAAGCTGACGAACAAGGCTGGCTGTAGGGCGATTTTGAAAATCGCCCTACGCATGAGGCAACTATGAACATCCAAAAATCAATCGAACTATTTGCAAAAGCACAGACTTTGTTACCCGGCGGGGTGGATTCTCCGGCGCGGGCGTTTCGGGCGGTGGGTGGGCAGCCGTTGTTTATTGACCGGGGCGAGGGGGCGTATCTGGTGGATGTGGACGGCAACCGTTTTGTGGATTACGTGCTCTCCTTTGGGCCACTCATTCGGGGGCACGCCCACCCGGACGTGGTGCAGGTCTTGGCGGACACGGCCGTCAAAAGCACCAGTTTCGGCGCACCCAGCCCGCTGGAAGTGGAGCTGGCCGAATTGGTGATGGCCTTCATGCCCAACATCGAGATGATCCGTTTTGTCAACTCCGGCACCGAGGCCACCATGAGCGCCTTGCGGCTGGCGCGGGCCTTCACCGGGCGCAGCAAAATCATCAAATTTCAGGGCAACTATCACGGCCACGCCGACATGCTGCTGGTGCAGGCTGGTTCCGGCGTGGCTACGTTGGGGCTGCCTGACTCACCCGGTGTGCCTAAAGCCACGGTCGCAGACACCCTGGTCGCACCCTACAACAATCTGGAAGCGGTGGCCGCCTTGTTTGCCCAATTCCCCGGCGAAATTGCGGCCATCATTGTCGAGCCGGTGGCGGGTAACATGGGCGTGGTACCGCCGCAGCCCGGCTTTCTGGAAGGGCTGCGCGCCATCACCACACAGGAGGGGGCGCTGCTGATTTTTGACGAGGTGATGACCGGCTTCCGGGTGCATCCTGGCGGGGCGCAGGCGCTGTACAACGTGCGGCCGGACATCACGGCGTTGGGCAAGGTGGTTGGCGGCGGGCTGCCGGTGGGGGCGTATGGCGGGCGTCGGGACATCATGCAACTGGTGGCCCCGGTTGGCCCGATGTACCAGGCGGGCACGCTGTCTGGCAATCCGTTGGCGATGGCGGCGGGCATTGCTACCTTGCAGGGGTTACAGGTGGCGGGGGTGTGGCAGGGGGTGGCGGACACGGCCGTTCGCCTCACCACCGCCATCCAACAGGCCGCACAAACGGCCGGCGTGCCGGTGCAAATCAATCGGGTAGGCACGATGTTTACCACCTTTTTCACCGACGGGCCAGTGACGGATTGGGAGTCGGCGGCCAAATCAGACACGGCGAAGTTTGGCCGCGCTTTCCAGGTTTTGCTGGAAAACGGCATCTATCTGCCGCCCAGTCAATTTGAAGCCTGTTTCCTGTCTACGGCACATGGTGAGGCGGAAATGGAGTGGACGGTAGCGGCGTTTTCGGGGGCGTTTACGGCCGTGGCCAGGACGGCTTGAGTCACTCCCTTAAGACTACAGCGGATGGGGAAATGAACGGATGGGGCCTCTCTTATCCGTTACATTCTTTATCCGTTGTAGTCAATACGATGACTACAACAGACAAGGAGATACACGGATCATGACAAACTTGCTTCACGAAGAATTGAGTTATGCTGTGCGGGGCGTTTTGTATGATGTCCACAACCAGCTTGGCCCGATGCTGCCAGAGCCAGTCTGCACTCAAGCTGTGGCTATTGGTCTGGAAAAAGAGGGAATCCGCTGCCAAACAGAAAAACCCTTTGAAGTGACTTATCGTGGTGTCCAGGTGGGACGATATGCGGTAGATGTGTGGGTTGAGGAAGGCAAACTCTTGCTAGAATTGAAGGTTGCCCCGCAAATTGAACCCTTGCACAAAGCCCAAGCTATCTCCTATTTAAAGGTCACAGGCGCGGATCTGGCTTTTGTGGTTAATTTTGGTGAGGAAAAGGTAACAATTCAACGCCTGCCCAATTTTGTGCGCGACAAACCGGTTGTTTTTAACTGGGAAAAACAACCACCAGGGGATGATTTATTGTATCCAGAGCTGGTCAATGAGGTGTTATTGGCACTCCATATGGTGCATTTCACATTGGGGCCAGGGTTCCTACATCAGGTCTACCGGCGTTCAACAATGGTCGAGTTGAAGGAGCAGGCGATTGGGTATGAGTACATCAAGGAAATTCCTATCTTTTACCAAAATATTCACCTTGTGAATCAAGCTGTTCGCCTCTTGTTTGTTGAGGGGCGGGTTTTGTTGGCGACGATTGCCGTGGAAGCGGTGACGGAAGCCATGAAACGGCAGTTGCAGGTACGCATGAAGCAGTTGGATCACAAACTGGGGCTGATCGCTAATTTTCATGGGACAGTATTGGAGACGGTGTTTGTGCGGGGGTGGTGATGGGGGACTACAGCGGATGGGGAAAGGAACGGATGGGGCAGTTTTTATCCGTTTAATTCTTTATCTGTTGTAGTCCAGGTTGGACGGTGACTACAGCGGATGGGGCAGCGTTTGAGGGGGTGTTTACGGCCGTGAGGCGTGACCAGTGAAGTTGCCCACATTATGGCGTGTCAGCCCCTTGATTGATCCCCATTGTTTCAGGTGTCAGTTACGGCATTTTGGTAGAAAATAGGGGCATGAGCAGCTATGACGAGTTAAGCGCCCAACAGTTAGTACACAAATTGGAAGTGGCCGGGGAATACCCGCACCCTGACCTGATTGAGGCCATTTGGGATCGGGGGGCGGAGACACGGCCGTATCTGCGCCAATTGTTCCAGCACTGACACATGACACAAGTAACCGTCACCATTCCGGCAACTTCGGCCAATCTGGGGCCGGGCTTTGATTGTTTGGGGCTGGCGCTGGCGTTGCACAACCGCATTACCTTCACGGCCACTTCGGCTGCGCTCAGTGCAGGCGTAGCCGCCCCCCCCCCTCTCACCATCACCGTCAGCGGCGTGGATGCCCACAAGGTAGCCACGGATGAAAGGAACCTGGTGTACCAGTGCGCCCGTATCATTTTTGACAAGGTGGGCCAACGGCCGTCCCCCTTACACATTCATCAGGAAAACAACATCCCCGTGGGCAGCGGGTTGGGCAGCAGTTCCACGGCCGTACTCGGCGGTATGATAGCGGCGAATGAACTGGTGGCACGGCCGTATACCACCGCCCAAATCCTGCAATTCGCCGCCGAAAAAGAGGGACACTCGGACAATGTGGCCCCCGCCCTGTACGGCGGCCTGGTTTTGGGCGTGGCCCACGACGCCGGGCTGCACATCGAGCGGTTTGCCATGCCCGACCTGCGCATGGTGGTGGTACTGCCTGACTTTCACCTGCTCACCAGCCAGGCCCGCGCTGCCCTGCCTGCCCAGGTTTCGCGTCACGACGCCATCTTCAACGCCGCCCGCACGCCGCTGGTCATTCGCGCCCTGCAAACGGCCGATTACGATTTGTTGGGCATTGCCATGCAAGACCGCCTGCACCAGCCATACCGGATTCCCCTCATTCCCGGCATGGCCCAGGCATTGGCGGCGGCGCAGGCAGCCGGGGCCAAAGGGGTGGCGCTCAGCGGCGCCGGCCCCAGCCTGATCGCCTTTGCCCCGGATGGACATGAAGCGATTGCGGCGGCGGTTACGGCCGTGTTTGCCGAACATGGCCTGGCAAGCCGGGTGTGGATTTTGGCAGTGGACAACCAGGGGATGAGATTGGGAGATTGAGCGACCGACAATCCCCCAATCTCCTAATCTCCCAATCTCCAATCTCCAATCTCCAATCTCCCAATTACCTGCTATAATCCCGCCCCTATGGGATTTGAGTTTACGTTTGATGTCACGGCCGTAGATGGCGCGGCGCGCAACGGCCGTTTCCACACCCCGCACGGCCCCATTCACACCCCCGTTTTTGCTCCTGTGGGCACACAAGCGACAGTGAAGGCACTGAAGCCAGATGACCTGGCGGCGTTGGGGGCCACCCTCGTTCTCAGCAACACCTACCATTTGTATTTGCGTCCCGGTGATGAACTGGTGCGGGAGTTGGGCGGGCTGCACCAGTTTATGCAGTGGCCCGGCCCCATCCTCACCGACAGCGGCGGCTTTCAGGTGTTCAGCCTCAGCCAGACGCGCAAAATTGACGCCGACGGCGTGACTTTCCAATCCCACCTGGATGGCTCTTACCACCGCTTCACCCCGGAAAGCAGCATCGCCATCCAGGAAAACCTGGGCGCAGACATCATCATGGCCTTCGACGAGTGCCCGCCGCCCACCGATTATGCCTATGTGCAGCACTCATTGACGCGCACCCATCCCTGGCTGGAACGGTGCGTGGCGGCCAAAACGCGGCAGGATCAGGCGCTCTTTGGCATTGTGCAGGGGGGCATTTTCCCCGACCTGCGCGCCGAGAGCGCCGCTTTTGTCACCGGGCTGGATTTACCCGGTTATGCCATTGGCGGGCTGGCGGTGGGCGAGACGAAGGCGCAAATGGTCGCCACGCTGGATGCTACCGTTCCGCACCTGCCCACCCATAAACCACGTTACCTGATGGGCGTGGGTGAACCGGAAGATTTGGTGAATGCGGTGCTGCGGGGCGTGGATATATTTGACTGCGTGGCTCCCACACGGCTGGCGCGGCATGGGACGGCCTATGTACGCGGTGGGCGGCTGAATTTGCGCAATGCGGCGCACACACGGGACGCCGCGCCCATCGCCGCCGACTGCGGCTGTTACACCTGCCAACATTTCAGCCGCGCCTACCTGCGCCATCTGGTAAAGGCGGATGAAATCCTGGCGCACGTGTTACTGAGCATTCACAACGTCCACTTTTTGATTGACCTGATGGGGCAGATGCGGACGGCGATAGAAAGGGAGGAGTTGAAGTTGTTTGCGGATGCGTTTTTGAGTCATTATGAGGAGATTGGAGATTAGAGATTGGAGATTGGAGATGCAAACAATCTCTAATCTCCAATCTCTAATCTCTCTTGAAAAACCATGAGCATCATCGAAGCGATCTTTTTAGGTATTTTGCAAGGGGCGACGGAGTTTTTGCCCATTTCTAGTTCGGGACATCTGGTAATTATTCCGGCGGTGGTAGATATGCCACCGGCCGATCTGACGATGATTGGCGTGCTGCATCTGGGGACACTGCTGGCGGTGCTGGTTTATTTCTGGCGCGATTTGTGGGGAATCCTCACGGCCGTGCTGCGTGACCTGCGCCGCAAACAACCCCTGGCCTCTACGGAAGCGCGGTTGGGCTGGCTGATTGTGGTTGGTTCCATCCCGGCGGTGGTCTTGGGGCTGCTGTTTGAAAGCAAGCTGGAGGAGATATTCAGCCAGCCGGAAGCGGCCGCGTTTTTTTTGCTGATCACGGCCGTACTCCTGGTCATTGGCGAACGCATGATGTCCGGCCAAAAAAGCGTGGCGCAGATGCGTTGGGCCGATACGCTGATCATTGGCTCCTTCCAGGCGTTTGCCCTGCTGCCCGGCATCTCCCGCAGCGGCAGCACCATCGTGGGCGGCTTGATACGCGGCCTGGATCGGCCCACGGCGACGCGCTTTAGCTTTTTGTTGGGTGTGCCCGCCATCATGGGCGCCGGGCTGCTGTCGCTGTTGGATATTGTCAGCGCCCAGGCCAGCGAAGCCGCCATTGTTTATGCCGCCGGGTTTGTGGCTGCGGCCGTGACCGGGTATCTGTGCATTGCCTTCTTGCTGCGCTGGGTGCGCAGCCATACGCTCTACATCTTTGCTGTTTATTGCGCCATTGTAGGAGGCGGGTATTTGCTTGTTTCGTTACTTGGCTCATCATAGACAGCTTGCCCCGATCTTCATATAATTAACAGCAACTTCAACTTAAAAAGATGACCAACGGCCGTACCCGGCCTGGGTCTGAGCAAAGCCTGATCATCCACATGGTCAGGCTTTTTTTGACTAAATTTGACAGGTTAATTGCTTAGACCCTAAGGGTTTTCAAAACCCTTAGGGTCTTTGCCAAAGGAGTTTGTACTATGAAAAGCCAACATTATATTGAACTGGATGAAACCTACAGCGCCCACAATTATCACCCGCTGGATGTAGTGGTAGAAAAGGCGGAGGGGGTGTGGGTGTATGACGTGGACGGCAAGAAGTACCTGGATTGTCTGGCGGCGTATTCGGCCGTGAACCAGGGGCACTGCCATCCCAAAATCATGGACGCGGCCGTATCCCAGATGCACAAAGTGACGCTGACGTCCCGCGCGTTTCGCAATGACCAGATGGGGCCATTCCTGAAGGAGATGTGCGAACTGACGGGGTATGACATGGCGCTGCCGATGAATACAGGCGCGGAAGCGGTGGAGACGGCTATCAAAGCGGCCCGCAAATGGGGGTATGAGATTAAGGGTGTGCCCGATGGCGAAGCGGAGATTATTGTGTGTGAGGGGAATTTTCACGGCCGTACCACCACTGTCGTCGGCTTTTCCAGCGAACCGGCCTATAAGCAGCACTTTGGCCCCTTCACCCCCGGCTTCAAATTGATCCCCTATGGCCACATCGAGGCCCTGCGCCAGGCCATCACCCCCCATACCGTCGCCTTCCTGGTGGAACCCATTCAGGGCGAAGGCGGCGTGGTCATGCCGCCCGCCGGTTACATTCGCGCCGCCTATGATTTGTGCCAGGAGCAAAACGTCTTGTTTGTGGCCGATGAGATTCAGACCGGCTTCGGCCGTACCGGGAAACTGTTTGCCTGCCACCATGAAGGGGTGAAGGCGGACATGACCATTGTGGGCAAGGCGCTCAGCGGCGGTTTTTACCCGGTATCGGCCGTGTTGTCAGACCGGGACATTTTGGGGCTGTTCCATCCGGGCGATCATGGCAGCACCTTTGGCGGCAATCCGTTGGGCGCGGCCATTGCCCGCGCCGCGCTGGCGGTGTTGGTGGAAGAAAATCTGGTGGCGCAGTCGGCCGAATTGGGTGCATATTTCAAGGGGCGGCTGGAACGGATTGAAAGTGACCACATCAAAGAAGTGCGCGGAAAAGGGCTGTTTATTGGCGTAGAGTTGAACACGAAGGCGCGCCGTTTTTGTGAAGCGTTGCAGGAACGGGGCGTGTTGTGCAAGGAAACGCATGAAAACGTCATCCGCTTTGCGCCGCCGCTAGTGATCAGCAAAGAGGAAATAGATTGGGCTTTGGAGCAGGTGGAGCCGGTGTTGATGATACCGTAATGAAAAGACCTGACAGGTCTGGCAGACCTGTCAGGTCTGTAGAAATATATGACACTTCCCGTCAGGTTTACATCTTAAACTACGTATATTGACACATACACCAAAGGAGATGGATAAACGCGATGATGGAAGCAAATCTTTTTGTGGATGATGGCGGGGTGGAGCAGAGGCAGCTGCCGGTGGTTTTTTTACATTCGTTGGCCGGGCACAGCGAGCACTGGCAGGCGCAACTGGCGCATTTACGGCCGTCCCGCCGCACGATAGCCA
The DNA here is from genome assembly GCA_019637635.1 of Anaerolineae bacterium. Classification (GTDB taxonomy): domain Bacteria; phylum Chloroflexota; class Anaerolineae; order Promineifilales; family Promineifilaceae; genus CAADGU01. Next base: position 61,013 of record JAHBVI010000005.1, on the reverse strand, counting down.
TGGATTGGCGGGGGCACGGCCGTTCCCACACATCTGATAATGCCGATTTTGCCATCAGCACGTTGGCGGCGGAAGTGGCGGCCACCGCAACGGCCGTAGGGCTGGAGCGCTATGTATTGGTGGGGCACAGTCTGGGGGCTATTGTGGCTTTAGAAGTGGCCGCCCAGAATCCGGCGCAGGTGGCCGGGCTGCTGTTGGTGGACCCTTCTGGCGATTTTCGCCAGGTGCCAGAGGAGATGATCGCCCCCTTTTTTGCCGGGCTGGCGTCGGAGACGTATGCGCCCGTTATTGAAGGGTATTGGCAATCGGTGATGGTTGGGGATGACACGGCCGTGCAGACCCAATTACTGGCCGATTTGCGGCAAACACCCAGGGAAACAGTGGTGGGGGCGCTGCTGGCGCTGCGCCAATATGACCCATTGACCGCCTTGCAACGCTACCCGGGGCCTATGCAGACCATCATCACCCCGGCCAATGATGACCCCACCAGCCTGCACCAGCTTTACCCCTCATTGCCCGTTACCAGAATGGAAGGTGTTGGTCACTGGCTGCAATTGGACAATCCGCACGGTTTTAACGAGATTTTGGACAGTTTCTTGCAACAGGTAGGCTAAAAAGCAAGCGTTCAGTCCCTCTGGAGACCTGACAGGTTTTTGACCTGCGAAGTTCCAGGTTGAACTGGTGAAAAACCTGTCAGGTCTGAACGGTTACGCTAAAAAAAGAGCCTGATGTGCCAGACATCAGGCTCTTTTTTTTTAACCGGTGACACGGCGGGGGACATCGGGGCAAAATCAGGCGGTGTGGCGGTAGCGCATGTAGACGACGCCGGTGGGCAGTGGGGATGCTTCTACCAATGTGAAATTGAGGCGTTTGCCTGTGGGGTACAATCGCTTGCCGCTGCCGAGTACCAGGGGGTAGACGTGCAGGCGATATTCATCAATCAGGTCGTGTTGGGCCAGGGTTTGGGCCAGGACGCTGCTGCCGTCCATTTGGGCTTCGGCGGTGCGTGTTTCCGTGTGTACTTCGCGCTGGCGATGTCATTGACGTGATCTGACGGCCGTGAATATCCACGCGACCCGGATCAACATGATCCGAGAGCTTTTTTAATCGCCGCGACCCGGATCATGGTGATTGGAGGCGTTTGAATAGCTGGATGGGTTTATGGGTGAAGATCAGAAGGGGAGAAGGGATACGGCCGTATAACGGTATGGCTCAGCGGCGGCGAGCCGCAGGCGAAGCCGTCCGCTGGAGCCGGTGTTAGGCCGTTTCTATGCCAGAAGATACCTTGCTCTTGGTTCTTATAAGTGAAACTAATCGCCAATTCTGCTCCACGATTCAAAAACAATTTTGTTGTCAGTCAAAAAAGTTATCAAACCAGCAGCATTTTCATTACTGAATCTTGTTTTTAGAGATTCCAATACGTTGTCCGAATTTCCCAAAGCCTGCTTTAGAGACGGTAGGTTGGTTGCACGAATAGTCCAGGTCCACTCATATTCGATACATCCAAAGAATGATTGAACATTTTCGCCTAAATCCTGGCCTTCAATTATCAAATCACCATCGGTGTTGTAAGATGCGGCTAAATACCTGGAATCATTTTCCCGTTTTTCATTTCGAAGGATGACTGAAGAGGGAGCCATTTCTTCACCTGAGATTGGAACACTGCTTTGTCTAGCTGTGCCCAGTATAAGCTTGAACAACGACTGTCATTGCTTTTTAGCGAGTTCAAATATTTATCGGAGAGGCCTAACTATTTATTACCCTGCATCCATTGCAGGGTATTCTTTTTCGGAAGGATACCCCGCAATCATAGGAGTACAACTGTTTCATTTCAGATGTTTACCCTGCGATAAATAGCAAGGTAAACACCTGCTATAAGCTGACTACCCTGCATTGATAGACAAAAAACCTGCTGGATCAAGTGCGGGAGGCTATTAGATGCAGACATCAAGCATATTATACCAGGGGATTCACGAACAGGATAACGTCAACGGCCGTTATCCCAAAACATTTGTTGTTGAGGTGGGGTAGATAGGTGGGGGGAGTACGGCCGTCAACCCTGCGCTTTGGTTTGAGGAGGTAAAGATGGGGCGAGGGTTTTGACGGCCGTTTACAGTAAAAGATTGATCAGACGCCCACTAACTTCGCCAACACATTCCGCCAGATTGCCAGCAAATACAAGTGCCCATTCCATTCATTGGGGCGGATTGGATGTATAGTATTTATATCCAGCCAGATACCCAATCATCGCTCCTAACCCGCCGCCCAATCCCGGCATCCAACCCGTGCCGAAATCAAGTATTCCGCTGATCACCCCAAAAATAACCGTGCCCAAAGCCGCCCCAATCGCGAGAAATAATAAAACTTTCCAGTTCATAGTTTACCTCAATGTTTGAGTTGCCGGTCGCAGGTTGCCAGTGGCATGTCTTGTAAGTTGGAAAATTAGCCAGGATAACTCAGGCTACTAGAAAGCTGCCTTGCCATCTGTCATTCCGGCCCTTCGATGCCTCAGGGCGGGCTAGTCTTCGAGGAGGAATCCCTGGTAATTGTCATCACAAAGGGATTCCTCGGAAGACCTCGGAATGACACTTGCTTAGTAACGAAATTGTTAAACTCAGCGTCTCCGCCCAAAAATACGGAGCAGGAAGAGGAACAGGTTAATAAAATCCAGATACAGGGTTAACGCGCCCATTACACCGACGGAACTGACCACTTTGTTTTCCGGTTGGCCGGACACGGCCGTGGCATAGGTCATCTTCTTAATCTTCTGGCTGTCATAGGCAATCAGCCCCATGAAAATCAGCACCCCGGCATAGGTGATGATCCAATAGAGCGTCTCGCTGAAGAAAAAGATATTGACAATCGAAGCCAGAATCAGCCCCAACAGACTAAAGAGCAAAATCGGCCCCCAGCGCGTCAGGTCTTGTTTGGTGGTCAGCCCCACCACCGTTAGCAGCACGAAGATGACGGCCGTTATGCCAAACGTGAAAAATATGGAATCGCCGGTATAGATGATAAATATGGCCGACAGCCACACCCCCATTAACGCGGCAAACACCATAAACAGCGCCAGCGCCTGCCCGGACGCCATCTTGCGGGCCGAGCGGCCGATGGCAAATATCAGGGCAAACATGCCAATCATAAAACCAAAATAGACCAGCCCACTGCTGTAGATGAAATTCAACAGCGCCGGACTCATCAGGGTGAACAGGCTGGCAACGGCCGTGACAAACAGCCCTAACGTCATCCATCCATACACCCGCACCATGACGGCATTAAACATTTCCGCCAATTTCTCTTCGGAAACCTGCACCGGCACAGGCTCACTTTGCCCAAAATCTGATTCATACATGGTCATCAACCTCCTCTGAAGATGATCCACAGATTTCACAGATTACGCAGATTTTTTATCTGTGTCATCTGTGGATTCCCAATTGTTGGCGGCATTTTAACATATTTACGCGGGGGGTGTCACAAAACGGCCGTGCCCTTCGTCTTCTGTTTGTAACACATCAAAGATTGGTTCAATCTCGAAGATTGAACCAATCTACAGGAGACAAAACATGAACCAATTGACAACTACCACTGTACATACGGCTGTGCATACGGCCGTTATCGGCGGTGGCCTGGCCGGTTTAACGGCCGCGGCCACCCTGGCCCGCGCCGGGAAAAGCGTGCTGCTGCTAGAAAAAGCGCGGCTCATCGGTGGCCGGGCCATCAGCCAGCAGCGCGGCGATTTTACCCTGAACCTGGGGCCACATGCCCTGTACATCGGCGGCGGCGCGTCGGACATCCTGGCCGAATTGGGCGTCGCCTGGACGGGGCACAAACCAAACTTGCGCGGCACGGCCGTGTACCAGAACCACCTCGTGCCCATGCCCGGCGCACCCCAGGATTTGTTAGCCACCAACTGGCTGACGCTGGCCGAAAAAGCAGCCATGATGCGCCTGCTGTGGCGCATTAGCCAAACGTCCCCGGAATCCGTCGCCGGCATCTCCCTGGCCGATTGGATCAACGGACAAACCCCATCCATGCCGCTGCGCCATTTCCTGCACCTGCTGGCGCGCACATCTACCTACGCCAATGCGCCAGAAATCTCCAGCGCCGACATCTTCCTGCACCAGTTCCAACTGGCTTATCGCCACAATGTGCGCTACCTGGACGGCGGCTGGCAAACACTGGTGGATGGGCTGCGCGCCGCCGCGGAAACGGCCGGTGTCACCATTCACACCGGGGCGCGGGTCATGTCTGTGCATGAGCATCCCGGCCACGCCACCATCTTCCTGGCCGACGGGCAAACCATTCAGGCAACGGCCGTCATCCTGGCCGTTGATCCCCAAACCGCCAGCCAGCTATTGCCGGAACATACCCAACTGCGGCAGTGGGCGGCTACGGCCGTGCCCGTCCGGGCCGCCTGTTTAGATGTGGTTTTACGCCGCGTTCCCCATCCCGACCGGCGCTACGTCTTGGGGTTGGATCAGCCGCTGTACTTTTCCAACCATTCGGCCGTGGCCCGTTTTGGGCCGGACGGCGGCAGCGTCATCCACGTGGCCAAATACCTGACCCCCGGCGCTGCGGATGCCGCCCAGGATGAAGCCGAACTGGAAGCCATGCTCGACCTGGTGCAGCCGGGCTGGCGCGCCGAACTGCTCGCACGCCGCTTTTTGCCACACATGACGGTGGTGAACGATCTGGCGCGGGCAGAAAATGGGGGACTGCACGGCCGTCCCGGATATGCCCTACCCCACAGCCAGCGCCTCTACCTGGCCGGTGACTGGGTTGGCCCGCAAGGCTGGCTGGCCGATGCCGCCCTGAGCAGCGGCAAACAGGCGGCGGAATTGGCGTTAGAAGAGAGATTGGAGATGGGAGAATTAGAGATGGGGGCAATCTCCAATCTCTAATCTCCAATCTCTAATCTCCGATCTCTATCCGCTATAATCACCGTTATGCAGCAAACGGATACCTTCAACAGCTACCGCGCCTACCTCTATGCCATTGCTTACCGCATGTTGGGCAGTGTGATGGACGCCGAAGATATGGTGCAAGAGAGTTACCTGCGCTGGCAAAACAGTGATGCCGCCACGATTGAGTCACCTAAATCATACCTGGCGGCCATCATTACCCGGCTGTGCATTGACCATTTGTGCTCGGCCAAAGTGCAGCGCGAAACCTATATGGGCGAATGGCTGCCCGAACCGCTGTTATTGGATCCCATGCCCCCCCAGGAAGATATGGCTGCTTTAGCTGATACCCTCTCCATCGCCTTTTTGGTGCTGTTGGAAACGCTTTCCCCCACCGAGCGCGCCGCCTTCTTGCTGCGCGAAGTGTTCGATTATGAGTACGCCGAGATTGCGGAGATGGTGGGTAAGAGCGAGGCCAACTGCCGCCAGATGGTCCGCCGCGCCCGACAACACCTGGCCGACGGCCGTCCCCGTTTCCAATCCACCCCCGAAGAGCAGCAGCACATCGTGTACCAGTTTGCCCAGGCGTGTGTGCAGGGAGATATGGCCGGGCTGCTGGCGCTGCTGGCCGAGGATGTGGTGGAATACTCGGATGGCGGCGGCAAAGTGGTGGCGGCCATCAAACCGGTACACGGCGCAGACAAGGTAGCCCGCTTCTTCCTGGGGCTGATGAAAAAATTGCCGGACACGCTGGCCTACAAGCTGGCCATTGCCAACGGCCGTCCGGCCATCCTCTCTTATCTCGACGGCGAACCGATTAACGTGACGATCCTGGATATTGGCAACGGCCGTATCCAACGCATTTACAACATCGTCAACCCCGATAAATTGCGGCATATCAAGAGATTAGGAGATTGAGAGATCAGGAGATTGGGCAATCTCCTGATCTCTCAATCTCCAATCCCCATCACTTCTTGACAAACCAGCAGCCCCTCGCCAGAATACCGCGTATTTTTTGACACCTATCCGCGAAGGACGCGAACATTGCGCGAAGAGAGAAGAGAGACGCATATGAATAAAAAGCTGCTGATTGTTTTGATTTGCCTGTGGGTTTTGGCGGGCTGTGGCGGGCAAGAAGAGGCCCCGCCCACCCTGATAGCGCCCCCGGCTACGGCCGTCGCCGAAAACACCACACCCACGCCAGAAGCCACGGCGACTACGGCCGTCGTTTTGCCTGCCGCCACCAACACCCTGCCGCCACCGCCCACATTGGCCCCGCCCCCGGCCACCCCCACCCCCATCCAAACGCCCACCCCCGCCCCGCCGGAAAGCATCTTGCTGCTGAAACCGGAAGATTTTGCCCCCGACCGCAACCCGTTGACAGGAGAGGTTTTGGCTGACCCCAGCGTGTTGGAACGACGGCCGTTAGCCATCAAAATCTCCAACGCCCCCGCCTTTTACGTGCGCCCCCAATCCGGTTTGAATTCCGCCGATTGGGTCTTTGAACACACCGCCGAAGGCGCGGTTACGCGCTTCACCTTGCTCATGTACAGCCAGACGCCGGAAACGGTTGGCCCCATCCGCAGCGCCCGCCTCATTGACCTGGAACTGCCCGCCATGTATGACGCCGCCCTGGTATTTTCCGGCACCAGCGCCGGTGTGGGTAACCGCATGTTACAGTCAGATATTGCCAACCAACTGGTGCGCAGCAACGAACCCGGCTACTACCGCACCGGCGACACCAGCAAACCGTTTGAACACACCCTCTATGCCCGCCCTGACCAGATTTGGGCCGGACTGGAAGCCAGTGGGCGCAATAACCCGCCCGACTTCCAAACGCAGGTCGCCTTTGGCAGCGAACCACCCGCCGGCGGTCGCCCCGCCAGTTACGCCAGCGTCAACTACCAGTCCACCTTTGTCGAATGGACGTATGACCCGGACACCAACCGCTATCTGCGCCGCGCCGACAATGAAGACATCATTGACGCCCTGGACGGTGAGCAGGTGAGCGCGGCCAATGTGGTCATCATTGCCCCCTTCCACGTGGAAGACCCCACCATCTGCGAGCAAATTAACAACGGCGTCTGCACGGCGCTGACAGTGCAAATTCAAATATGGGGCAGCGGGCAGGGCGTCGTGCTGCGCGATGGGCAGGTGTATGATGTGACGTGGCATCGTGACGGCCGTCACGACATGCTCACCTTCACCGACGCCAGCGGCAACCCCTTCCCCCTGCAAATTGGCAACACCTGGGTGCAGCTTGTACCCACCTGGCTGCGCAATCCGGTGGTGATTGAATAAAAATTTGGCTCTTTGGGGTTTCGTGGGGTTTGGCGTGAAACGTGAGGCGTGAAACGTGATGTCTCTCTGGTCACGTTTCACGCTTCACGGGTTGTCAACCCCCTGAATTCCTGAAGACCCAAAAAATTTAACGGTCCCTCAGGCTTTGCGGGCCAATAGTTTGTCGGCGGCCTTTTGGGCCTCGCTGACGCTGACGCCGTTTTCCCAGGAAAACGGCCGTCCGCCCCCTTCCCATTCTTTCCACAAGGTGATCACTTTCCCTTCCGCGCCGTAGGGGGCGGATAGGGCCGGATCGCTGGGGCCAAAGATGGCTAAGGTGGGGCAGCCGACGGCGGCGGCAATGTGCGTGGGGCCGGTGTCATTGCCCACGTACAGGTCGGCCATTTCACCCAATGCGCCGATCTCGCTCAGGCTCACGCGCCCCGTCCAGTCGGCCACCGGTACGGGCATCATGCCCACAATATCGGCCGCCAGCGCCTCTTCTTGCCGGCTGCCCACCAATAACAAACGCGCTTTGTGTTTGCGCACCAGGTAATTGCCCAGCCGGACAAATCGTTCCACCGGCCATTGTTTGTTTTTGTCGGCGTGGCCTGGCCCTGCGCCGCCGCCGGGGTGCAGGATAACCAGGGGCACATCCCCCAACCATTCCATCTCATCAATCAGCCGTTTGGTTACGGCCGTGCGCGCCCCATCTGACGGATAAAAAGCCATCGGCAGCCGCCCCTCCCGGCCGGTATCTATGCCCACGGCCTTCGCCAACGCCAGGTAAACCATGGCAGCGTGCCGTTCGCCGGGGGGCGGCGGCACGGGTACGGTGTGGGCAAAACCGCGCCCCCGCACATTGATGCCCACCCGCTGCGGAATACCGGCCCGCCAGGCCACGTAAGACAGCAGGCTAGAGCGGCTGGGAATGAAACAAGTGTCGTACTGTTCCTGACGCAGTTGTTGAATGAGGGTGTGAAGTTGCGGCCAGGATAGTTGGGACACGGTCGTTTCCCCCGTGCCGACCAATTCCGTCAAATGCGGATTCCCGGCAATGGCCGGTCGCGCCCAGTCGCTGACCGCCCAATCAAAACGCGCCAGCGGATAGGCTCGCTTCAGCACGGCCAGCAGCGGCGTGGCCAGCATCACCTGGCTAATGCAGCAGGGGTGTAAGATGAGGGCTTTCCGTGGCGATTGAAACGGCGCGCGGCGCGCCAACCGAAAGGGAACAGACGCTACGCGCGCCACCAGTGTCGTTACTACATTCTCTTGGGGCATAGACCCCTAATTCTAGCGCAAGACCCCTGATAATTGACAATTGATAATTATCAATTGTCAATTGTCAACGGTGATCAAGTCTTTGATCTGGCCGAATTTGGCGGGGCCAATGCCGGTGACATCCATAATGGCTTCAATGGAGGCGAATGGGCCATTGTTTTCGCGGTATTGGATGATGTTGGCAGCTGTGCTGGGGCCAATGCCGGGCAATGTATCCAGTTGGTCCAGCGTGGCAAAATTTATGTTGATCAGGTTGCCCGTAGCCGCAGCCATGCCGACTGTGCCGCTGTCGCTGGCTGCCGGCCCGGCAACAACGGGCGGCGGCGCCACCGTTTCCCCCACCGCCGGGACGTAAATTTGCATTCCATCGGCCAGCGGTTGCGCCAGATTTACAACGGCTGTATTTGCCTGCCCCGTAAACCCACCAGCAGCGGCTACCGCTGCCTGCACAATACTGTCCGGCGGCAGTGTATAGACGGCCGGAGCCACCACCTGCCCATTCACATGAATACGAATGGGGGCAGGCGTCCCTGTCGGCGCAGGCGTGACGGTTGGCGGCGGCGGCTGAATAACAATGGCCGCCGGCTGCACCCGTTTGAGCATGGCCAAGGCGCCTACCCCTACAACAATACCTAAAAAGAAACCAACAGCTAACCAACCCCAAACTGTGGCGTTGCGCATGGTCATTCCCCTTTTTATGGCAGTCGTTTCCAAAACGAACTACCACCCCATCAAATCAACTTTGTCATACTACGGTGTACATTTACAAGAGAATGGGCACATTGTAACATGCCCGCCCATTTTTCAAAAAAGTGCAGATGGAGTATCTTTAGTGGGAGGGATAAAATTCATCATTCATCCTTCCTAATTCATAATTCCTAATTCCATAGGAGACACCCATGTCAGAACAACCTGCTCCTGAAACACCGCAACCACCCACGCCCGCACCGCAGAAAATTACCATTGATATGCCCAAAGAGTTAACGGCCGTTTACGCCAACGTTGCCTTCATCAGCCACACCCCGGCGGAAGTGATCATTGATTTTGCCCAGGTGCTGCCGCGCACCCCCCGTGGCAAAATTTTGTCGCGCATCATCATGTCCCCCATGCACGCCAAGATGCTGCACACCGCTCTGGCCCAAAGCCTGGCGACGTATGAACAGCAGTTTGGCCCCATCCGCCTGCCCACCAATCTGGCCGAGCAATTTTTCCGCTTTCCACCGCCGGAGGGGGGAGAGAAAGAGGAGTGAGAAATTGGAAATTGGAGATTAGAGATTAGAGATTGGGCAATCTCTAATCTCCAATCTCCAGTCTCTTATAAGGGAATAATATGGAACAATTAGAAAACATCACCGACACTATCCGCCAGGAAATGGAGCGGATGAATGACGCCCGCAACCAGGCGTATGAACAATCGCGGCAGTTGATCAGCATTTGCGCCCGCGCCATTCGGGCCATTCATCGGGAAGAGTGGGACAAAGCGGAAAGCCTGATTGCTGAAGCGCAGGCAGCCACCAATGGGCTGACGGATTGTGTACGGCCGTATCCCAATCTCTACTACGCCGGTTACACCCAGGACGCCGTGAAAGAGTTTGTGGAGGCTCACCTCACCTATGCCCTGGTGCGCAACCGCCCCCTGCCCACGCCGGAAGCGTTGGCTGCCGATGGCACCACCTGGCTGAACGGGCTGGCCGAAGCCGCCACCGAACTGCGCCGCCGCATTCTGGACATCATCCGCCACGGCCACAGCGACGAGGCCGAACGGCTGCTGGATGAGATGGATCAGATTTACAGCCTGCTGGTCACGTTTGACTTTAACGATAGCATTACCGGTGGCCTGCGCCGCCGCACCGACACCGTGCGCGCCGTCCTGGAACGCACCCGCGGCGACGTGACCACCAGCCTGCGCCAGTCTGACCTAGAACAGGCGCTGAAAGCATTAGAAACAAAATTGGGCAGCTCTTTGCCATAATCAGATGTCATTTTCCGCCAGTGACCCTATCTGAATTGTGGGCCGTCGGAGGAGAGCCTTTAGGCGAATCCCGCATCGGCTACCCCCCCTCCATTCACAACTCATTTAGGGAGGCTATAGCAAACCACGCCGGGCGGCCAGCCGGGCCGCCTGGCGGCGGTTGACAGCATGAAGTTTAGCCAGGATATTCCGCACATGGCTCTTGGTAGTATGCAAACTGATAGAAAGTTGTGCGGCAATTTCCTGATTGGATGCACCAGTAGCGATCAGGTTCAATACTTCCAATTCACGGCCGGTCAGGTCAGGATCATCTTCGGTAGGCAGGGGGTGGGTCGGTTGGGCGGCCAGCCGGGCATACGCTTCCACCAGGCTGGCTGCCAGTTTAGGCGGCAGCGTGGCTTCGCCGCCCAACGCACCACGAACCCCGCGCAGAAAATCGGCCGCACTGGTGTCTTTGAGCATATAGCCGTTGGCCCCGGCCTTGATGGCCGCAAATAGTTTCTCGTCTTTATCATGCACGGTCAGCATGACGATGCGAACCTCTGGCAGCGCCTCCCGGATGAGTCGGGTCGCTTCCAGGCCATCACAAATGGGCATGTTGATGTCCATGACAATCAAATCTGGTTGCAAATCACGCACCATTGTCAATGCTTCCAGGCCATCACCCGCCTGCCCCACGACGGCCAGATCCGGCTGGACATTGACCAGCCCGGCCAACCCTTCGCGGAACAGTTCGTGGTCGTCAACCAACAAAATACGGGCGGGGGAAGTGGGCATTATCTGACCTCCACCTGATGATTTGCGCCTGGTTTGGCTGGGAACACGGCCGTAACCTGCGTCCCCTGTCCCGGCATAGAATAAACGGTTAATTGTCCCCGGCTGCGTTCGGCGCGGGTGTGCATGATGGTCAGCCCCAAATGATTGGCGCTGTGCACCTGGCCGGGATCAAACCCTTTGCCATCATCTTTAACCTGGAAAATGACGGAGCCGTTTTCTCTGGCAATGGTGATCTGCACCTGGGAAGCCTGGGCGTGGCGGTGGATGTTGGTGAGGGCTTCGCGGAGGATGTGCAGGGCCTGTTTTTGGCTAACGGCCGTTAACGCAATCCCTTCTTTCCCGGTAACAACCAGTTCAACCGGCAAGCCCGATCGGGCTTCAAAGTCAGCTAATAACGATTGTACCTCTGGCAGCAAGTCCCCCGTTTCTGGTAAGGGGTCACGCAGCCCGGTCAGGGCCATGCGCACCTGGGCATAGGCGCTTTGCAGGCTCGTTTGCATCTCTTTCAGGCGGGTCACGGCCGTGTCGCTTTGCCCTCTGTGGATCAATTCAGCCGTTAACCCCACCCGCAAATTGATGGCCCCCAGGGTTTGCGCCAGGTTATCATGCAATTCGGCCGCCAACCGTTGCCGCTCAGAAAACGAGGCATTTTCCTCAGCCTGCTTTTTACCGGCGGCAATCAGCCGGGCATTTTCCAGCGCAACAGCCGCTGCATTGGCCAGCAGCGTCAGGGCGCGGCTCTCGGCGGCGTCAAAAGGGGGCTGCGGCCGTACCACACACAGCGCGCCCAACGTCCGCTCCCCAGCCTGTAAAGGGGCAGCCATACATGACGTACCTGGAAAATGATGCAGAAAAGCGCATTTTGCGCAGCCCCCTTCGGTGATCACCGTTTGATGTTGTTGGATAACGGGCAGGGCGATGCCCCGCCGGGTGGATTGGCGCAGGCCAAGATACTCATTGCCTGCGCCGCTGCCAGCGATCAGTTCCAGCGTGTGCCCATCGCCATCTAATACACATACTGAAGCCGCTTTTCCTTGCATCAGGTCACGCGACCGCTGAGCCACGGAGTGTAATAGGGCATCGGTATCCAACTGGCGCACGATTTCCTGGCTGAATTCAAAGGCGGTGGTTAATTCCTGTGTGCGCTGGTTCACCTGCTGTTCCAGCGCAGTTTGATAAACGGTGATCTCACCGCGCATCGTTTCCATGGCCTCTGCCAGTTGCCCCAGTTCATTGGCCGACAAGGCTGGCAGCGGGGCCTCTCGTTTACCGGCGCCAATTTCCTGCACCGCCTGCCCCAGGGCCGCTAAGGGTTGCAGCAACTGGCGGCGGACGATGCGGTAGCCCCACGCCAGCAGCAAGGAAGCAGCAACCAGGAAGGTGATCTGTACCCCGCGCAGCCAGCCAATTTTTGCCTGCGCCTGGGCCTCATAGGCGCTGACGACAGCGTCGAGCCGGGTGAGCAGCACGGCCGTTTCTGATTCCAGCAGGCGGCTATTGACGGGCGGCGTCAAATCAGTTCGAAAGAGAGGCCAGAAGTCTGCCACGTCCTGGAGATGTCGCCGGATCGTTGGATCGGTGGTAGGAGACAAAAGGAGGGTACGGCCCGAAGCCGCTTCGGGTTCGCCGTAGCCATTCACCACTGCCCCCCCATCCAGCAGCACCCGCAGTGTCTGGTCAAAGCGGGTAATGGTTTCACCCAATTCCGGGTTGGCCGGGTCCGTCAGCGCCAGCCGTGTCATTTGCTGCGCCAACATGCGCTGCCGCCCGGCCAGATTGATGATGGCGGCGTCGTTTTGCTGCGTCTGCACCAGCCAGAACGTCACCCCGACGGAGCTGATAACCAGCAGCAGAAACCCCCAAAAAATAATGCCTAACTGCGTCCGCAACGAGCGATTTTTCATCCCAATTCAAGACATGACAGGTTTCTGAAAACCTGTCATGTCTGTTAATGCCCCAACATTTCATAGCGGCGGGAGGTGTTGAAGATGCCGGTGGGTGTGGTCAGGCCGCTCAACTCAGCCACCAGGGCAAAGGTGTGGGCGTTGTATACCCGCACTACCTCCCCCTGCCAGTCGCTAATGTAGACAAACTGGCCGTCAGCGGTCAATTCCGGGTGCAGCGTCATCAGCCCATCGGTGATGACATGGGTCACGGTGAGCGTTTCCTTATCAATCACATAGATCTGGTTGGGGGAAGCGGCAAACATCGTATCCGCCCAGACGTATGGGTTTTGTTCGTGGGCGCGGATGAAGAGGCCGGGGCCGCTGGTGGGAATTTGGGCGGCAATCTGGTTGTCGGCCAAGTTCCAGATGGTCACCAACCCTTCGCCCGCGTGAACGGTGGCCCCGTACTCCTGCCCGTTGGCTTCCCAGACAGCGCCGGAGCCAGGATGGGGGGTGTCGCCGGTTTCAATCTGGGTGACCAGTGTCCAGTTGGCTACGTCAATAACGGCCATGAGGTCATCTTCCTGGGAGGCCAGGTAGAAACGGCCGTTGTCCGGGCTGAGGAAACCATCGTGCAAAACACGGCCCACGTTTTCTAATTTGGTGATGGGGAAGCCGGGCTGGCTGTAATCAATGCGCCACACCTGCCCGGCTTCTTTGAGGGCGATGATGAAGTAGGGGCCAACCAGGCTGGGGGCTACGTCGCTGGTGATGGCCACGCGGGATTTGACCCAACGGCCGTCCGGGTCATACCCCTCGGTGGCAATCAGTTGCAGCGGTTGCAGGGTGTGGGCGTCCAGGATGACGGCCGTGTACGGGGCAAAATTCCCGGCAATCAGGTAATGACCATCATCAGAAATCGCCAGCCCGCGTGAATCCAGCCCCACGCGCACTTTAATCACCGGCTGCAAGGTATACAAATCCATCTTAAACAGCCAGCCATCGCGGCCGATGTTATAGACCCAACGGTCATTGGTAGGGTCAAAGGCATACCCATGTGCCCGGTAGCTGGCAGGGATGCGCCCCAAGAGGGCATGCGTGTCGCCATCAAAAACGGCAATGCGCTCCGCTTCCCGCTCGGTGACCAGCATCAGGTTATCCAGGTTGCCGCTGTGGGTGGGGGTGATGGGCAGGGTGCTTTCGTCAATCAGGACGGTATGGCTGGCCTGGATGTCGTCCATGTCCCAGGTCACGCTGGTATCTTCCGGTTCGCTGCGCAGGAACCCCAGCAGCAGCCAGATTTCTTCGTCGCGCAATCCTAAATTGCCCCAGGGAGGCATGATAGTACCGGGACGGCCGTTCTTGATCACCTCCACGTAAAAAGCGTCATTTTCGGCCAGTGCGCCGGGCAGCAGGGCGGGGCCGATGCCGCCGCTGCGGTCAGCGCCGTGGCAGCCAGCGCAGGAGTCGGCATATGCCTGGGCGGGAGTACGGCCGTTAAACCAGTCAGCCATCCCATTTTCGGAAACAACCAGCGCGCCCTCGATGGAGCCATCAGCAGCGGTGGTGTAGGTGTAAATGCCAGCGGCCGTGGCCGACCAGTCAAATAAACCGTTCGGTGGCAGTTCCGGTGAGGTAAACGCGCCCAAACCGGCCACTATGGTTTGCGGGGTGGATTCGCCATTTTTCCAGGTGACGGCCGTGCCCGTTTGCACGGCCAACACATGAGGCGTAAAGGCGTCCCCGTTTAACAAGATGTCATAATTCAAAGGGGAAAAGATAAGCGGCAGAAAGGCCGTGCTGCCTGTTCCTGCTTGCGTTCGGCCCACCAGCGCCAGAAAAATGAGCCAGACCAGCCCTAACCCACTCAACAGAATAGAAACTATCGTCAACTTTCGTTTCATCAAGCGTTGCCTCCAGATATGCTTTGTCACCTGGGTATTGTGGCATGGCGGGTTGTGGTTGTCTTTGCACCAGCGCAAAGTAGGGGAAATTTTGTAGCCGGTAAAAAAACACGGCCGTTTGGTTCAACGATATAGAGAACCATTACCTGATAGCAAATGTGCCCGTTGCCTGGGCGATGAGGGCCTCTTCGTGATACACCAGCGCTTCCAGAAAGGCGATGCGTTTGCCCCGGTGAACCACGCGGGCGTGGCAGCGCAGCGTACCGGCAGCCACGGCCCGAAAGTAGGAGATTTTGATCTCCACTGTGGTGCAGACCTGCCCGGCATCCAGCGCCGAGACCAGCGCGCCGCCCATGCCCGTATCAGCCATCGTGTAGACGGCCGCCCCATGCAACACACCATTGGGGTTGAGCAAAGCCGGTGCTACCTCCAGGTGGCAGACGCTCTCCCCATCTCCCCAACTGGCAAAATGCAGACCGATTAACTGCCCAAACGGGTTCTTCTCATCTTCAGCGCCAGATAGTGTCATCATTCTCCCACACACAAACCAATCGTAAACGCCGCATCAGATTAGATCCGCCGGAAGAAGAACCGCAGTCTGCGTCTGGCTTCCCTCTACTGCTGCATAATATCCTCCTCCTACGCAGGCGCGGCATAACAGCTTTGTGCCCTGGACTACCTGGCGCTCGTTGATGATCTCTTCGCCGCACCGGTCACAAAGAACGCGCGCCCCGGCGCGGCTGATGAGCTGGCTGATCGGCACGTTGAGCTGCACCGGTTGGAAAAGGAAAAGTTCTTCATCCGGTAGTCGTTGGTAGCCGAGCAGGTAGCCTTCCCACCGGTTGCGGGCTTCGGGGGCATAGGCCGGGGCCAGTTGGCGGGCCTGGGGCGAGGGGAAGAGGCGCACGGCCGTTTCCGTCCGTGTGTCTACAAAGGTGGCGGCTACCTTGCCCAAATCTTCCACGCGCAGGGTGCGCCGCCCCACCCAACAGTTGGTGGCCACGGAGACGCCATCGGTAAAACAGCCATCCGTTTCCACAATGGTCAGCAGCCGTTTGTTGGTTTGGGGCAATTCCAGCGCCAGCAGTTTGCCCGCCAGGATGCCCATGCGCACACCCAATACCTGCCGGGGACAGAGATGGTGGTGCAGGGCGGCGGATTGATCCAGGAGGGGGGTGAGGTAATCGGTCATCAGTAATCTGTTATCGGTGGTCGGTGAATCTGCCGAAAAAACTCACCACAGAGGCACAGAGGCACAGAGTTTTCTCTGTCAAAATTCTCCGTGTCTCTGTGCCTCTGTGGTTGTTTCAGTAAGTTCATCGGTAATCAGTTATCAGTTTATTTTCTAGTGGCTGATCAACGGGTTGCCGGTGGTGGACGAAGGTGGCAGCGGGGAGGGCAACGGCGAACTCGAAGCCGCTTCGGGCCGTGCCAGCAACCACAGCCCGATCATCGCACAAAATAGCTGAGAACTCAACTGGGGCGTGTAGCCGGCGGCCATGAGGAGCAGGATGGCGTAGGCCGTGAGGGGGGCGGCGCGCCAGGTTGCCAGCACCGTCACGCCAACCAGCCAGAGGGCCAGGGCATACACCGGCCAGGGCAGGAAAAGCGTCAGCCCGGTAGACCAGATGGTGAGGATGCCGGTCATGGCCGGGTCGCGCCAGAAGCTGAGGGCAAAAAGCAGGGCAGGGATGGCGGCTAACAACCAATACTGCCAGGAATGCGTACGGCCGTAACTCCACCACCAGAGGAAAACAGTGATCACAATTAACAATTCACCCAGATTAAACAACACGCCGGTCAGGGGCGGTGGGCCGGGCCGACCTGCCAGCGCGTACACATTGGGCAACAGCTGCACCAGCAACCCGCAAAGCAGGGCAAGGGCAGGGAACAGCCAGGCCGCTGCCCCCTGCCAGACCCTCTTCCCTCCTGCCGTGCCCTGCCCCCAAAACAGACAAACGCCAATCAACAGTACGGCCGTAACTGCCAATACCTGGTACAACAACGCCAACCACGTCGGCGGCACAATAAACAAAAATAAGACGCTCAACAAGGCCAGCCCGACCAATGTGAGGGAGAGCCAGATTTGCTGACGGCCGTGCCAGGCAATCCCCACCAGCAACACCATCGCCAGCAGGGCCACAAACGTCGCCGCCACCTGCCCCAGGCTGTTAAGACCCTGGTAAACGGTGATAAAAGCCGGCGATTTGGGCACGTGAATGGCCGCCCGTGTCGCCGTGCGCAATATCAGCCACTCGGCAACGGCCGTCAGCGCCAGCCACTTAAACAAGAGTTGTTGCTTTTCCATGTTCACTTCTTCTCCGGCAGCTTGGAAAGCAGCCAGAAGCCAACCCCGGCCAGCACCACCAGGCCAAACACCAGGAACATGGGCACGAGCAGGTAAGGCACCCCTTCCAGGGCGTTAGCTGACGAACCTCTGCTGCCAGCGGCAGGGGCGGCCCCGGTTGTGCCTGGGCTGCTGGTAACGCTACCTAATTGCAGGGAGACCCATTGCGACGTAGATTTTTGCCCATTGCGCTCCTCGTTAGCGCCATCCCAGGCAGCAAAAGCCAGCGAATAAACCTGCCCCGCCCTGAATTGGGCATCCTCCGCTTCTGGTGAAACCAGGTCGCGGGTAAAAATGACCCGCCATTTGCCATCGGCGTAGGCCCCATGCCCCTGCACGTTTTGCATCTCCGCCGGTTTGGAAGTGAGCGAGCCAAAGCTGCCGGCGATCAAATCTTCTACCGGCGAGGTATAGGTGGGGGCGGCAAACAGGTTGTCGGCGGCCATGGCCGGCAGATAGTTGATGTCGGTGTAGGAGGAGACAGGCGCGGCTGCGCCGGCTTCCATGTCAGCGAAGGGGTAATCGTCCACGTACATATTGGGGTAGACGTCGTCCACGTCCTGACGGCCGTCCATGCCCGCCTGCCAGTCCGCTTTCCAATGCCAGATGTTGACGTTACCGCCCTGCTGCCCCATGCAGAAAAAGGGCTGGCCCTCCACCAGAGGAAATTGAATGGCTACCGCATCGGCAAAATCCTGCACGCGCACGGCCGTGTCATCCATCGTGCCATCGGCCCATTCCACCAGGAAAGCGATCTGCCCATCATTGTACAGGGCGCGCACATCCACCGCCTTCACATTGGCCTGCGGGAACATCGGTTTGGCCACAATTTGGGCGCTGAGGGGAACGGAAACGGCCGTGGCGCTCTGCCATTCTACGGCCGTCACATCAGCCACCGGCAGCGCCCCTTCCACCTTTGCCGCCGCAATCGTCACCCCCTGGCTGCTGGCCAACGGAATCTTAAAAAAGGTCAACACCCCGGCCACTGCCAGCAGGGTGAGGAGTAAAAGTCGAGATCGTGTCATCATGGTTCACTTCCTTTACGGCCGTGATGCGTGGCGAGTGATGCGTGAGATTACTCGTCACACGTCACTCGTCACGCATCACGCCAATCATCTCCGCCCGCACAAACCCCTGCTCCCCCAACCCGGCAACGGCGCACTCCGCGCAGGAAAAGTCCGGGTCAAAAGGTGTATGTTGCACGTCGCTTAATTGCGGCGCATCCAATCGCACACCCAGCCGCGCCACGTCTGCCCGGGCGAAGGCCGCGGCAAAGTTAGCCAGCGTCGCATAGGGTGAATCAGGGGCATTGTGGGCCACGCTTTGGGCAAACAGGCCAATCCAGCGCCCTACATGGTCTTGCAGGAATCTGGCCTGCGCTGCCTGGCAAATCTCCAGATGTTCAGGAATGCCGGTCTCCAGGGCATACGCTTCTTTCAGCGCCAGGATGTGCATAAATTCCAGTTCCACAGCGATGTGATCCGGCCGTTCCCGCTTCGCGCCGCCCAGGTTAAAACCAAAGGCGCGGTAGAAACCGGCAATGTCAGCCATTTCCTGGCTCTGGCGATATTCGTGCGGCAGGCCATATTCCGTTTCGTAACAGAGCGAACCGGCAATGCCAAAGGTGTGGCGATGGGCGGCTTGCAGGTCGGGGAGGCGGTAATCGGTGATCGGGAATCGGTAATCGGTGATCGGTAATTCGTTGTTGTCAGTTAGTGTCTGCACAATTTCAGTTAACAAGGCGATGTCTTCCGTCCAGTTTTCACGTGGGTACAAAAAGGCCTCGGTCAGAAAGCCATACACCTGCGCCCGGCGAATTGCGTTTTCTTTGTTCATTTTACTCTCCATTGTTGTGACCAGTTTTACCTGCCACTTGCCACCTGCCACCTACCACTAAATCGAATTCAACCGCTCTGCCCCTCGCTCAATCATCGGCTCCACCACGCTCAGGCGGGCGATTTCGCGCCCCTGGGCGTCAAAGCCGATCACGGTATCATCATACATTTGCCAGGGTTGTCCGTTCTTTTCCACCTCGCGTACCAGAGGACCTTCTTCAATTTCAAAGCGGAAAACCATCTTTTGCGAGGCGCGGAATAGCTGCATCAGCGCCAGCACGGTGCGTGAGGGATTGCTATACCGTTCAATGGCCTGGTCAACGCCGGGGCCAAACATCTGTCGCAGATACGGCCGTGTCGCCCACCGTGGCGGGATGTAATAGATATTCGGCTCCGTGCCAAACTGCGGATAGAGCGGCAGGGCGATCTGCTCCACCCGGATCAGGTAGTAGAGCGGATTTTGTGGGTCTTCGGCCCACGTGCCGTCTTCAGCAATATCCACCAGCCCATTCAACCGGATTTTGCCGGGGCAGACAGCCATGCAGCGCGTCTCCATGGGTACGCCATCACTCAGCGGGTCATTGCCTTCCACGCGGGGGTAACAGCCGACGCATTTTTCGCTGGTGTGGGTGGTGCCCCGATACATGGATTTTTTGTAAGGGCACTGCTCCACGCATTTGCGGTAGCCGCGGCAGCGGCTCTGGTCAATCAGCACAATACCATCTTCTTCCCGTTTGTAGATCGCTTTGCGCGGGCAGGCGGCGGCGCAGGCCGGATAGGTGCAATGGTTACAAATGCGTTGCAAATAAAAGAACCAGGTCTGGTGAACGGGCAGGGCGGCCCCTTCCGTGGAGATGCCCAGCCTATCCCCCTGATATTTGGTGGCGGTGTCTTCGTAGAAGTTGGGCGCCTGCCATTCATGGTCGGTGGGCAGATAGCCGAGCGCCTGGTTGCCGTTTTGCGTCTGGCCGGCCGCTTCGGTAATGGTCATGCCATTGTAGACACCGTAGGGGGATTGCTCGCCTGTTTGGGTGGGGTCCCATACGGCCGTTTGGCCCACCGCCTGATGCGCCTCATCCAACTGCTGCAAAATTTTCACGTCCCAATACTTGGGATAACTGCCGTAAGGTTTGCTCTCCACATTGTTCCACCACATGTACTCCTGCCCTTTGGAAAAAGTCCAGGTGGCTTTGCATGCCCCTGTGCAGGTCTGGCAGCCAATACAGCGATTGATGTTAAAAATCGCCGCAAACTGCCTGTTCGGGTGCGCTTCTTCATATACATATTCCATCGGCCGGCCGAGTTGCCAGTTATACACTTCTGCCATAAGAACCTCCGTGCAACGAGTGTGGGTGTGTTATACTTACTATCCACACGATTATTGGTGATGGTGAAAGAGTTAATAAAGGTGGTTTCATGTTTACCTTTACCGGTTTAATCTTGAAAGAAGATCATGGATACAGTTCACTATGCCCAGAGCTGGATGTAGCCTCAATGGGTACTACTCCGCAAGAGGCGAAAGCGATGCTGCTGGAAGCGGCTACGTTGCACATGGAAGGTTCCATTGAAGATGGGCTTCCTTACCTCCGCCCTGTGCCCCATGATGACGATCCCCGCCAACTTACCCCGAATAGGATCGTTGAGGTGTTTCGCTTTAAGGTTGATGTAGCCGTTCATACTTATGCCTAGCCTTCCTACTTTGAAGCCTCGCCAGGTGATTGCTGCTCTGGGCTGGTTTTGTGAGAGTACGCCAAAAAGGGAGCCATCTGCGATTGCGGAGGGGAAATCTCTCTGTCACTGTACCCGTCCATCCCGGCGATTTGCCGCCCGATGTTTTGCATTCCATTCTTCGTCAGGCCCATATGACGCCTGAAGAATTGCTCGATCTCCTATAGCGACCCTATCTGAAATGTGGAGAGTCGGAGGAGAGCCTTTAGGCGAACATCGGCTGAAGCCTCTCCTCCAATCACTACTTATTTAGGACTGCTATGTAAACCCCACTGTGTGTAAACATCCTGAATCAACGCCTGGACCCAGGCGGCCCCTTTTTCCTGATAGATGCGGTGGGTGCCCAGGTAGAGTGGGCTGGTAAAGAGGGTCATCAGTTGCTTTTCCTTCCAGCCGAGCAGGATGAACTCTTCAACCAATGCCCGTGCCATCGCTTCGGTTTGCCCTTCTTCGCCAGGGATGACCATGCCCACCAGTTCGTAGGGGTCTTCTTCATGCGCGGGCAGGGGCACACCCAGGTCTATGGGTTGGTCAAGCATGGGTAAGGGAATGCTATTCATCATTTTCTCCCATGAACCGGGCGTCCAATTGAGCGGTCACCTGTTCCCACTTGTGAATGAGCAGGGGCATACAGGCGGAACACACGGGCAACGGCCGTTCCCGATAAGACCACACCACCAGAGGAATCACCTCATCCGTCCGGCTACAGTTAAAACAGGTTTGCGGCGTCTTTTGGGCTGTCATTGTCTTAGCCTTCGTCCACGCCAGAAACGGTGACCACATTCCCGGCCATATATTTCTCCATAAACGCATTTTCATGGCCGGGCGTAAACCCGGAATTGACCGGTTCCCACACGCCCACGCCATTCAGTCCACCCGGTTCGGCCTTTTCTACCTTTACCAGCGTCTCTTTGGGCACCGTGTTCAGGGCATGGTTATCTGCCTCGCCGCCAAACATGAAGCCGGTGTATGCCTTCTGCTTGTGGAACAGGGTATCGGTCTGGTGCATGGGCATAGACCAGTCACGGGTGAGCGACTGCTGCGAACCGTAGCGCAGGTTGGCCTGGTAGCCGGTGCCTTCCGATTTCGCCAGGCCGTCGGGGCGCGTCTCATGGGCCAGCACCGATTTTTCCGTGGCCATAAATGGCCCGTGTTTGAGCATGATGATGTGGTAGGGGTAGGCCGGGTTGTACTTAACGCGCAGCATCAGGCGGGAGACCTTGTAGAAGGGGTCGTCCGCCTGCCAGCCACGATACGGCCGATCGGCCGGGTTGGCATCCACATACACATAATCCCCATCCTCAATGCCCAGGTCTTTGGCCGCCTGGGGGTGCATGTGCAGTTGGTGGTCGCCCACACCGGGCAGCCGTTTGTCCACGCGGTACGGGTCGCCAAAATTGCTGTCCAGGATAATGGTCCAATCCACCGTACTCCAGGAGGAGTGGACACGGTGGCGAGTTTTGGGCGTGAGGCAGTAGAAGTGGAAACCCTGCTCCCAGAGGGGGTTGGTGGTCTGCTTCACCTGCGCCCACGGTCTGGCAATGTTGCGGATAGTGCGCTCGTCCCAGCCCATTTCGTCTTCGGGGATGCCGTAATCCTCCGGGCGCACAAAACGGCTGCCGGTGACGATCACGTTGGGCAGGTAGGGGGTTGCTTCCGGCCCTTCGCGGTGGGTGATGATGTTCTCGCCGTATTCGATGGCTTCGGGAATGTCACAGTAGGCGGCTAAACGGCCGCAGTCTGTGAAAAACGGCTCCGAATCATGCACCTGTTCCCAGAAGGGGATGCGCGGGTAGGTGCGGAAGAGCATCAGCGCCGCGCCCGGTTCGCCATATTTGCCGGCCATGATCTCTTCGTATTTGTAGCCGCGTGTGGGCACGGACATGTCTAGCAGCCGTTGGATATACACTTCCGGTCGCCCTTCCAGGACAAACTTCCAGTAATCTCTAAATCTTGCATCGCCAATCTCGTCCCCAATAGCCGCCGCCACTTCCGCCAGAATGACCGCGTCGTCCCGTGTGTCGTAAATGGGCGGGATGCCCCCTTTCCAGATTTGCAGGAAGGGGTTGGAGCAAGAGGCGGTGATTTCGGGCACGGTGAATTCGGCCCAGGAGTTGGCCGCCAGACCAAAATCGGCGTACTCCACGCTGGAATTCATTTCGATGTCTACGGCGATGATCAGGTCAATGAGGGGGTTGACGTTTTTGATCATGTCGTAATGGTGTTTGGCGTTGTTGAGCAGGTTGACGTTGGTGTGGAAGATGACCTTGGTGGGGGTGGGCATGTGGGTGGCGCCGGTGAAGTTTTTACGGCCGTACTTCGGCGTATCCACAATCAACGGCCGGTCGCCATGATTCCAGTAGGCCGGTTCCTCATCCATAGCATAGCTGTGGGCATGGACGTCCTTACCATCCAGCGCATCATCCAGACTGGGGTGGAACGGGTCTTCGGCCACCCACCCCTTGAAGCCCGGCCCGGCCCAGGGCGAACCCTGAAAGAGGGCGGCCTTGTAATTCCCGGCCCAGGTGTAACAACCAGCGCCCGGCTTGCCGATGTTGCCCGTCAGCATCAGCGGCAGGAATTGGGCACGGTTGGCCAGGGTGGCATGGAACCAGTGGTTGATCCCCTCACCAATGTGGATGGCCACCGGCCCCATGGTCACTATATCCTCGGCCATTTCCTGGATGAGATGTTTGGGGGCGTGGGTGATGTCGGCCACCGTGTTCAGATCATACTCTTGTAAATGCTCCTGGTACATGGCCCAGAGGGTCATCACCTCTATCTCTTCGCCCTCACTGCCCTCTTCGGTGGGCAGCAGCGTCACTTTGCCGGACCAGGAAAGGCGGGGGTTAATCCGTTTGGCGGCCATGCGTTCGCCCACGTCGTCGCGGGTGAGGGGGACCAGTTCCCCTTTGCTTTCGTCAAAGACGACGTAATCACCCAACTGGTCATATTGCTCCTGGCTGAGGCCGTGCAGTTGGAAGCTGGGGCCATCGGCCGTGAGACCGGGTTCGTAGTCCGGGAAGATTTCGTGGGGATGCAGCCGTTTGAGCGTGTCCAAGCGCACCACCAGGGGGAAGTCGGTGAACTGCTTGACGAAGGTTTCGTCATACCGGTTGTTGTCCATGATCCATTTGGTGATGCCCAGGAAGAGGGCGGTGTCGGTAGACGGCCGTATTGGAATCCAGGTATCCGCTTTAGTGGCCGGCGGTGAATACTCCGGGGTGATGGTGTAAATTTTGGCCCCGCGCTCCATCGTCTCGATGAAAAAGTGGGACTCGGCCATCTTGTTTTCCACCAGATTTTTGCCGCATTGAATGTGCAGCCGGGTGTTGCGCAGGTCGTTAAAGTCACAATCTGACGTTTGCAAACCGGTGGTGAAAGGATGGCCGGGGGCCTGGTCGCCGTGCCAGGTGTAGTTAGACCAGCGGCGGCCACCCAGCGCCGTTTCCTCGTCTGTGCCGCGCACATTGGCGTCCAGCAGCGCCAGCGTATTGGCAAAGCGGTACATGCCATATTTGCCAATCACGCCCAGCAGCCCCATACCGCCGCGACACTTGAACGTGCGCGTGCCGGCCCCCTGCATGGCGGCAATCATCTCTTCTGGGTAGCCGTCGGCGCGCAGGCGGGCCACCCCTTCGGCCCCAGAGTAATGGGTGGCAATGGCGATCATGCCCCGGGCAATGTAGCGGTAGGCTTCCTCCCAAGAGATGGGGATCATGACGTCGCTGCCGCGCGCGGTGAACTTGTATTTGTCCCGGTTGGCGGCGTCCAGGTAGGGGTAGCCATCGTCGGCCCAATTTTTCCAGCCCTGGCGCATGATGGGGCCTTTGAGCCGGTGGGGGCCGTAGACGCGGCGATGGAAGGTTTGCCCCTTTTTGCAGCCGCGGGGATTCCAGTGGGCGGTAGCGGTACGGCCGTCCAGGTCGCTGTAATGACCTACGTCGTAATTCGTCTCCGAACGCAAAATGACCCCGTTACGCACAAAGGCGCGCAGGCGGCAAGCGTGGGTGTCGTTGGGCGAACAGACGTAGGTGAAGGTGGAGTCATAGGCGTATTGGTTGCGGTAAATCTGTTCCCAGCCCCGGTCAGGATAGGCGGCCAACGGGTTGGTCACGTTCACCGGTTCTAACAGCTGCAAATGCAGGTAACGGGCCAGCGCGGCGCCGCCCACGGTCGCGCCGCTCAGTTTCAGGAAGTCTCGTCGGGATAGGTTCATAGGGAACTCCTTAAAATTATGAATGATGAAGGATGAATCTCATTCTTCGTGAAGGGTCGCTAGACAGCAGTTGCTAATTCGTGAATTGCCGCCAACAAATCGGTGCGCCGGGCATGGACACGGCGGCTGGTAATGACCTGCACGTAATCCCGGTTCAGGTCGGCCTGGATAATGGGTATGTCGGGGAATTGGCTGAGCAGGGCGGTGGCCGCGTTCTGGTGCTGCCCGGCGTTGGCCAGGATGATGACCTGGGGATGGGTTTGGGTCACGGCCGTGAAATTATCTTGGGGGAATACGGCCGTGCCCACCACCTGCACCTTCTCCGCCTCGGACAGCATTTGCGCCAACGATTCGGTGAACAGGGAATCGCCAATCAAAAAAACCCGGCAGGCATCCTCTTCCATCATAGTTGAAGGGTAGCTTTCTGCGCCGGTTTTTTCTATCCGTCACAAAAGGCACAAAGGATGAAAAAAGAGTGATTTTTTGCGGAAAGAAGGGGTGAAACGAATAATTCCTGGCTGAATACCACCTCAGGCGCCCTCTCGGGAAATAATGCGTTTCCAGGTGTGTAGGGCAAAAAGGAGCACGGCGCCTACTTCAACCAACCGGCCGGCCAGCACAACCCAAGCCCCGGCGCGGAACGTCGTTCCGGCCACCACCAGCCAGATGCCCAGGTTAAGCAGAATAAAAGCGATAAAGGCATATCCTGGTTTAGAGCGGCGTGACCGCTGCCAGTAGCGGGGCAAAATCCAAAAGGCCATGCCCATGGTCAACTGCACCACCCAGCCAAACAACAGGAATTCAATGTGCGCCAGCAGCCAGCGCCACAAGGCGGGATGCAGCGGCAGCCCCTTGTGCGCCAGCAGCAGCACGCCAACGGTAAACCCCAACAGCAGGTAGATGAAGGCGGCGCGCACGGCCCATTGGCTCAAACGTGGCATCTCATTCCCACCGATACTTCTCTTTGACGCGCGGCCAGGCCAGGATCACAAATTTAACGGCTGCCAGCCATTGCAGCAGCGCGGAAACGGCCAGTAGATGACGCCAAAGATCATTTGCGTCACCCAACCCACCAGGAAGAGGTGGAAATAAGCGGGGTTCAGGTAGCGGATGAAGAGGGGCAGGCTGGCGCTGGGGGGCAAGGCCAATACCACTGCCAGCGAGAGTGCGGTTGCCAGGTAAACGAGAGCAGATTTGATATACCAGCGATTCAGAGGAGGCATAGGTACTCCTGCGTAAATAGCCACGAATGGCGCCAATTTCCCGAATTAGTGTTATTTGTGAAATTCGTGGCTTACTTGCATTTATCGTGACCGCGCGGCAATTGGGCAATTACTCAATTACTCATTACCTAATTACCCGGTCACTAAAGCCAGCACACCCGATATGGAACCGGTTGTCTTTGATCTGGTGCAAATTGTTTGGGCCGGGTCACTTATGGCTAACCGCTCACTGCTTGCTGCTTACCGCTTACTGCTTACCGCTTACCGCTTACTGGTTGCACCCAGCCCCACCAACCCCAGGCCGGCGCCGGTGAGCAGACCAACGGCCGTCCACAACGGCATTTGCGCCAGTACCCAGTTGATCTCGGCGGGGGAGAATTCGGGGCCATGGGCGTGCAGGCCGGTTTTGAGGGCCATGAAGAAGAGGGTGAGTAAGCCGGTGAGTAAACCAAACAATGCGCCGGTCACGGCCGTGCCCCCTAACCACCAACCACCAGCCACCAGCCGCCCCCCGACCACCTTTTGCAGAAGATAGCCGAGCAGGACGGCCGTTGTCAGCCCGCCCAGCAATACCGCCTGCCACAACACCCCCTCCGGCGCAATCCACACCACACCATACACCGCCCACCCAATGGTCAGCCACTTCAAACCGGGCAATTTTGCCGGAATCTGCATACGGTCTTCCCTAAACTGGACTATTGTCCAGTTACCATCACAGAATTTGTGCTACTCTCAAATAAAAAGAGAAGTTGTGGGGCGATTTGGAAAATCGCCCTACGAGGAGAAATGTTATGTCAACCGATCCTATAAAAGATGCCTTACACTTGATGCCCTATGGATTCTACAGCATCACCTCACGCAATGGCGACGAGGTGAACGCCATGGTCGCCAATTGGGTGATGCAGGCCTCCTTCACCCCCCGCCTGATGGTTATGGGCCTGCAAAAAAAGGCGTATTCCCATCAGGTCATCGGCGAAGGCGGCGTGTTCGCTATCAACATCTTCCGCAAAGAAGACCAGGAAGCGATGATGCCCTTCACCAAAGGGCGCGCCAAAAGACCGGATAAAATGGCTGAAGCCGCCTACACACCCGCGCCAGAAACCGGCTGCCCCATTTTACAGGGCGCAGCCGCTTACCTGGAATGTCGCGTCGTGCAGATAGTGGACGTGGGCGGCGACCATGATTTGCTGGTGGGCGAAATCGTGGGCGGCGGCGTCCTCAAAGCAGGCGAAGTGACCGACACCCTATCGCTCCCCCATGTGGGTTGGAGCTACGCCGGCTAAATGATTTTAGACCTGACAGGTTTTCCAAACCTGTCAGGTCTTTTGCCATTTTGAGAAATTTATGAATGGGCCGCCGCTGGCGCTGCCTTTGCTTTATAATGCTGCCGTGTGTAGGAGCCGCTTCCAGATTTAACGGACAATTGAACATGAGGTATTGATAAACAAACGCAACGGGTTACGGCCGTTGGCGTTACACACTGCATGAGGTATTTTTTATGTCTGGAGAATCTATCATCAAATCTGAACGTGAACCGCGAAACACAGGAGCTTCGATGTTACGCAAACTAATGTACTTATTTTTCATCGTCTTTTTTGCGCTGGCCTCCTTTGCCGCCTACACTGTCATCGTCACCGTCAACAAGGTAGACAAAACCGTCACCGAGCCGCTGGGTGATATGTTCCGGCAGTTGATAGTGCCCGCCACCCCCGTCATCCTGCCCAGCAACACCACCATCGTCCGCGAAATCAACAATCTGGCCCGTTTAGAAACCGCCTCCATCGAAATGGAAAAAGTGGTCACGGCCGAACGCGGCGATACCAATCTTTTGTGGGGCGTGATGAGCGAAAGCCTGATTTTTGTGGCCCATGGCAAGGTGGTCGCCGGGGTAGATTTTGCCGAGATGACGCCGGACAACGTGCAGGTAGTTGACCCCCAAACCGTCATGGTTTACCTGCCGCCGGCCAAAATCTTTGACGACCTGCCGGCGCTGAACACTGAAAAATCGTATGTCGCTCACCGGAGTACCGGCTTGCTGGCCGGCGCTGATGCCCAGATGGAAACAGAAGTCCGCCGCGTGGCCGAAGCCCGCCTGCGGGAGGAAGCATTGGCTACCGGCCTGCTGCCCACAGCCAACCTCAACGCCCAAAATTACATGCGTGGTTTCCTGGAAGGATTGGGGTTTACCCAGGTTATCTTCACAGACGCCATTCCGCCCACGCCCATGCCATACACCCAAGAAGTACCCAAGGGGTATGTGCTTGTCACCCCCACCCCAGGACCTTAGAAAGCATGATGCGTGATGCGTGATGCGTTAAAATTGTTCACGCATCACGTATCACCCCCCACTACTCTACCGACAACACATGCAGCTTTGCATGGGGCACTGTTTCGTAGCCGCCAAAGTGGAACTTGATGGTGAACCCACGTTCAAGCAGCGGGTACTGCGCGGCCAGCGCCTGGGTCTGCGTAATGGCAAACTCCATCAATTCCAGGAACCGCGCCCGGTCTGTCATTTCTAGCTCTTCAATGCTGGCGATGGGTTCATAGGGAATGGCCAGCCAGTGAATGGCCCCTTCCGGGTGCAAACTTTTCACCAACGCAAACCGCCGGATCTCATCACGAGCCAAAATCGCGCCCGGCTCCTCTCCGGCCAAAATCGCCACAAACGGGCTATCTTCCTCATTCATCACGGACATAGACGCCTCCTTCTTGCACTATCAGATTGTGAATAATATAACAAGGGAATTATAACCGATTACCGTTCACCGATTACTTCTTCCGTGGCGCGGCCGAGGGCGGCGTCCAATCTTCTGGCATTTGCGCGCCTTCGCCAAAGAAGAACTCTTCCATTTGCTCAAACAAAAATTCCTGGGCGCGGGGGTCGGCCAGGTTCAGACCGTAATGGTTGATGAGAATGGTGGACTGCTGTTGCCACAACTCCCAGGCTTGTTTGGAAATTTCGTTAAACACACGCTGCCCCATTTCGCCGGGGAACGGCGGCCGGGGCAATGCCTCCGCCTCGCGGCCTAATTTGACACAATCTACGACCCAGATGGTTTTTTCTCTTCTTGCCATGGTTATCTCCGTGTGACAATCCGGCAATCACTTTGCCAGCAATTGCCACATGGGAGATTATATGCTGATGGAAACCACAGGCAAGCCGGAGCAACTCTCGGAAGTGCGGGTGCTGTTTTTTGGCATGACGGGCATGTTATCGCGCATTCCGCTGGCGATCTTGTTGAACGGCGGCGTGAATGTGTGCGGCGTGGCCGTGCCTGCCTCGGTACTGCCGCCCTACATCTTACCCAAACACGGCCGTCACCCCCTCACCCCGACGCCGCTTCGGGGGAATTATGAATCAGGAATCAGGAATTATGAAGAGGGTCGCCCCCTCACCTCCTCGCCTCCTCACCCCATTATCATCCCCGGCATCCTGGAATTGGCGGCGCAGCACCAACTGCCCGTTTACCCGGTGGGCCGCTTGAAAGAGGCCGAGACGATGGAGATGCTCACGGCCGTAGCCCCCGACCTGATCTGCGTTTCCTGCTTTAACCAGATTTTCCCGCCGCCACTGCTGGCGCTGCCTCGTTTAGGGTGTCTGAATGTACACCCTTCGCGGCTGCCCCATTTTCGCGGCCCTTCGCCGTTGTTCTGGGTATTCCACGAGGGGCAGCCGGAAACGGCCGTGACCGTACACTTCATGGACGCGGGCATAGATACCGGCGACATCGCCCTGCAAGCCCACCTGACGCTGCCGGACGGCATCAGCGGCGCTCAGACCGAGCAGATGGCAGCAGAACGGGGCGGGCGGCTATTGCTCGAAGCGATCCGGCAGTTGGCCGACGGCCGTTTGCCCCGCCATCCTCAATCCGAATCTGGCTCTTACCACCCCATTCCCACCGCCGACGACTTCCGGCTGGACGTAAACTGGCCCGCGCGGCGCGCCTTTAACTTTATGTGCGGCACGGCGGAGTGGGCACGGCCGTACCCCATTGGCGTGGCCGGGCATGAACTGGTTTTGCGCACGGCCGTCTCCTTTGACCCTGACCAGGTGTTGCCCCTACCGCTGCTGTGGCACGGCCGTACCGTCTCCATCCAGTTCAATCCGGGGGTGCTGGTGGCAACGGTGTCCTGATGAGGCGATAATGCCGTAACAGAAACGCCGGTCACAGCTAGTTTGCGCAGGCGCAAACGGCCGTAACCACGCTAAACTTATGCCAATTGCCAATTGACAATTATCAATTGGCAATTACCGATAACCGTTCACCGATTACCGAATAAAGGAGAACCCCATGTCCGCAACTCTTGTCCTCAGCAACGGCCGTATCCACACCATGAACCCCCGGCAGCCCCAGGCAACGGCCGTCGCCATTCGCCATAACCACATCCTGGCCGTCGGCAGCGATGACGCCATGCGCGCCTTATTAGGGACTGGCGGCGAATGGGTGGATTTAGACGGCCGTGCCCTCACCCCCGGCCTGGTAGACGCCCATGTCCACTTCCAACATTTCGCCCTTGGGCTGCAACTCGTCAACCTGGACGGCGCCACCTCCCTCGACGACGCCCTCTCCCGCATCCACACTGCTCACCGCTCACCGCTCACCGCTCACTGGCTCCAGGGCCGCGGCTGGCGCATAGACGACTGGCCTACCCGTGCATTTCCCACCGCCGCCGACCTGGATCATATTGTGCCCGACCGCCCCGTTTGTTTGCGTGACAAATCGGGACATGCCGCCTGGGTGAACGGCCGTGCCCTGCGCATCGCCGGTATTGACGATCACACGCCCGACCCACCCGGCGGCCAGATTCAACGTGACGCCACCGGGCAGGCCACCGGCATCCTCTTTGAAGACGCCATGGAACTGGTGTCCCGGCACATCCCCCGCGAGACGCCGGCCCAGATTGCCGCGGCCATGCAGTCGGCGCAGCAGTATTGCTGGCAGGTGGGGTTGACGGGACTGCATGATTTTGACGGCCGTGACTGTTTCCTGGCCCTACAAATGTTGCGCGAACAGGGGGAATTAGGGCTGCGCATCGTCAAAAACGTGCCCGTCTACCGGCTGGAACACGCCATCGGCGTCGGACTGCGCTCCGGTTTTGGCGACGACTGGCTGTGCATCGGCAGCGTCAAAATTTTTGCCGACGGCGCGCTTGGCCCGCGCACCGCCGCCATGTTACAACCCTACGAAAACGACCCCACCAACACCGGCATCGTTGTCACCGACAAAGAAGAGATGATGGAAAAGGTCAGCGCCGCCAGCGCCGCCGGTCTCAGCGTCACCATCCACGCCATCGGCGACCGCGCCAACCACGACGTACTCGATGTGTACGAAGCCGTCCGCGCTGAAGAGAAGAAGAGATTAGAGATTGGGAGATTAAGAGATTCAATCTCCCAATCTCCAATCTCCCAATCTCCTCTTCTCCGCCACCGCATCGAACACGTGCAAATCATCCACCCCGCCGACCAGCCCCGGCTGGCGCAGTTGGGCATCATCGCCTCCATGCAGCCCACCCACGCCACCTCGGACATGGAAATGGCCGATACACACTGGGGCGACCGTGCCCGCCACAGCTACGCCTGGCGGACGATGCTGGACAGCGGCGCATTAGTCGTCTTTGGCTCCGACGCGCCGATAGAGAAGATTGACCCCCTGCCGGGTATTTATGCGGCCGTCAGCCGCCGCCGCGCCGACGGTTCCCCCGGCCCCGACGGTTGGTATCCCGAACAAAAATTGACCATGCACGAAACAATCTTCGCCTTCACCACCGCCGCCGCCCTCACCAGCGGGCAGGCCGACCGCCTGGGCGCCATTGCGCCGGGTAAACTGGCCGACCTGACCATTTACAGCGCCGACCCCTTCACCACCCCGCCTGACGAATTACTAGACATAACGATTGACGCAACGCTGGTGGACGGCCGTTTCAAACACCGCACATTTTAAGAATGGGGCCACGGATTTGGCGGATAAAACAGATTTTCACGGAAAACAGCCGGACTCGTGGCAACGATGGCAGGGCTAATATAGCAGAAAATGTGGACAGTCGAAGGAGAGTCTTTAGGCGAAACGCGCATCGGCTAAAGCCTCTCCTCAATCCACGACTCATTTGGGATTGCTAACTGTCATTCCGAGCGTAGTCTTCGGAGCGAGGAATCTTTCATCCTGGCCAGGTGAAAGATTCCTCACCCCCATGCGGGGGGTTCGGAATGACCTGGTTGAGGTGGGGACGGCCGTCTCGTTCATACCTGGCCGCTTTGGGGGCAGTACCGGGCACACCTTGTCACGGCCGTCAGGCCACCAGATGCAATCCGGCGTCTGAGATGCACAAACGCCCTGAAAGGACGTTGTAAAACGGGTTGTTTGGCGCGGCGCATTTTTCCAGTGCGCTAAAGCGCACTTCTTGTGCCAGCCTGGGAATTGCCTTCCCAGGCGACCGCGCATGGGAGCGGGATGAGATTTTGTTCACGGCCGTACTTCCCACACTACAATTGTCACAAAAAGGATAAAGGTGGTGTTTAGAGGGGTGGAATTGGCAATTTGGCAAAGGGTGTGTTTCATTTCAGTTGAACAGTGACTGGCCCGGTCATAAATGACCAGGCCAGTCACTGACGCCGGATAAATCCGGCTGACGCGCCTGACTGACCGGTTCAGCCCGGTTTACCGGGCGTTGTTTTGTAGCCCGATGATTTATCATCGGGCGGTTCGGGCAAACGCTCAACTCATTTGAAACAAACCTATTGGCAATTTGCGTTACTAAAAAAGGAGAACCCATGAAACGAAATCGCAAAATCCTTATTGTATTGGCAGTGCTGCTTATTCTGGCCGGCACGGCCGTCGCCGCCATTGCCTTGCAGCCCTCCGCCCGTGACCTGCTGGTGGAAGCGGCCACCTTGACCGAAACCATCACCGACGGCCACGCCATCGCCAGTTTTGAGTTTGACGCCCAGGGTGAAAAGGGCAGCGGCACGGTAGAGGTGTGGGGCAAGTTGGGCGTGGGGCCAAACGGGGAACCCGCCTTCCGCGCCGAAGTGTTGGACGCCAGCCTGGGTGAATTTGTGGGGATCACGGCCGTGACCGACGGCTACACCTTCTGGCTCTACCACCCGCAGCAAAACACCGTCCTCACCGGCACGTCTGACGAAGTGGCCATTCTGCTGGCCGATTATATGGCCGGTAAAGAGTTTGCACCCCGCGACCACGACTTCAACAAAGAGGACGTTCCCCAAACGGCCGCCGAAGCGGTAGACAAACTGCTCACCTACTTTACGGCCGAACGCCAGGGTTATGTCAACCTGGATGGCGGGCGGACCATTGCGCTGCGCCTCATCCCCATTCCCGCTCAGATGCCGGCGGAGGTGAAAGCTGCTGGTGGTTATGTCAACATCTGGCTGCGCCCGGAAGACCGCGCCCTGGTAGGGGCCGAACTGGCGCAAAGCAGCGCCGGGTACGGCAAAATCATGGCTACCACGCTGGAAATCAACCAGGGGGTAGACGAGGCGCTCTTCACTTTTGCCATTCCTGACGGGGCGGAAGTGATTCACATTGCCGACCTGCAACTGCCGGAAAAAGAAGCGGTTTCGTTGGACGAAGCGTTAGCGGCGGCGGACATGGTGCTGTTGACGCCCACCACTTTGCCGGAGAACGCCACGCTGGTGGACACGGCCGTGATGCGCGGCGCCGTCGTGCAGCAGTATCGGCTGCCGGGCGGGGCCAGCTTCACCATCGCCCAGGGGCCGGTCACCGACCGCTTTACGCCAACTGAGGGTGAGAGCACGGCCGTGACCGTGCGTGGTGTAACGGGACAGCTTTTTGCCAGCGACAGCGCCACCCGCGCCCTGCTCACCTGGACGGAAGGGGACATCCAATTCTGGATCGGCGGCGACCTGACGGCGGAACAGGCGGTGGCGATAGCCAACTCTTTGCAGTAAATGAGATTGGGAGATTAAGAGATTAGGAGATTGGAATTTACCAGTCTCTCAATCTCGCAATCTCCCAATCTCCGTCTCCCCCATGCCCAACCCCATCCGACTTTCCAACCTGGAACGCCACTTTATGCGTGGCGAAACGGCCGTGTATGCCCTGCACGGCGTTGACCTGACCATCCAACCGGGCGAATTTGTGGCCCTGGTTGGCCCTTCCGGTTCCGGCAAATCTACGCTGCTCAATTTGCTGGGCGGGCTGGACCGGCCCAGCGGCGGCGAACTGTGGCTGAACAGCCTGGCGCTGCACAGCGCCGACGACAAACAGCGCACCCGCCACCGCCGCCAGCAGCTTGGTTTTATCTTCCAGAGCTTTAATTTGCTGCCCAAATTGACGGCGCTGGAGAATACGGCCGTGCCCCTGATGCTCAACGGCGTACCCAAAACCGAACGTGAGGGCCAGGCCGCCGCCCTGCTGGAAAAGGTGGGGTTGGGCCACCGGCTGCACCACTACCCCACCGAACTGTCCGGCGGTGAACAGCAGCGGGTAGCCATTGCCCGCGCCCTCATTCACAACCCGGCGCTCATCCTGGCCGACGAACCCACCGGCAACCTGGACAGCGCCACCGGCGCGGAGGTCATGGCCCTGCTGCAACAACTAAACCAGGACCAATCCATCACCCTCATCGTCGTCACCCACGACGAAGAAGTGGCCGCCTACGCTGACCGTATCGTGAAGTTGCGCGACGGCCGTGTGGAGAGTGAGCAGGTGAGCAGGGGTAGGGATGAGCAGGTGAGCAGGCGGAAGGGTAAGCAGGTGACAGAGGCTCACCCCGGCGTCCCCGCCGCCCTCACCCCGGCGTCCTCGCCATCCTCACCCCATCTCCGCTTCAGCGACATCCTCCGCAGCGCGTTGGGCAACCTGCGCCGCCGCCCGGTACGCAACGTGCTGACGGCGGCGGGGGTGGTCATCGGCATTATCACCCTGGTGGCCATGGTCTCCTTTGGCGTGGGCGTGCAAAAGGAAGTCCAGCGCAACTTTGAGACGATTGGGCTGGAAAACATCTTTGTCAACCCACGTTATGCCGAGACGGACGCCTTTGACCCCTTTGCCACACCAAAACCAGAACGGGCGTTGACGCCTACGGCCGTGCGCGAAATTGCTCAACTGCCCGGCGTCAAAGTCGTCACCCCCATCCTCGATTTGCCGCGTGGCGCCAACATCGCCCTGCTCACCGCTGCCGGTGAAAGCATCCCCGTGCGCGTCAGCGAAGGCGGCGAAGGGCGTTTCAGTTTTGGCGGCACAAACGAGGTTTTGGCCGGGCAAGGTATAGACGAAGGCGAAACCCAGGGCATTGTCCTCTCCAACCAACTGGCCGACACGCTGTTGGGGCCAGAGCAGCGTTACACCGACCTGATCGGGCAGCCGGTGGCGCTGCGGGCGGAACTGCCACGCGGCGAAAGCCAGGAATTCCCCAGCCGCATCGTCGGCGTGCGCCAGAGTTTTGGCCGCCGCACCATAGACCTGGGTCTGGCGGAGCGGGCGGCGATTACCACCTGGTGGTTCGGCCAGCCCGACCTGCTGGAGACGGAGGGGTATAACCGGCTGATTGTGCGCGCGGAGAGTTTGGGCAGTGTTACGGCCGTGATCGCCGCCATTGAAGACATGAACTTCTCCCCCCAATCCTTTGAGGCCATTCTGGACGCGGCCAATCAGGTGTTGGCGCTGCTGCAAGCCTTGTTGGGGTCGGTGGGGGCGCTGGCGCTACTGGTCGCCGCATTGGGCGTCGCCAACACCATGCTCATGGCCATTTATGAGCGCACGCGGGAGATTGGCGTGTTGAAAGCGTTGGGCGCGTCCCGCCGTGAAATCCGGCTGCTGTTCATGGTCGAAGCCGGGCTGATTGGCCTGATCGGTGGTTTTGTGGGACTGATTTTGGGGGCGCTGTTGGGACGATTAGTAGATTACATCGCCCATCGCTACCTGATTGAAGAAGGCGTCACCGGCGTTGGCTTACTCTCCGTCATTCCGCCCTGGCTGGCGTTGGGGGCGCTGGCCTTTGCCGCCCTCATCGGCATTCTGGCCGGCCTGTACCCCGCCGCCCGCGCCGCCCGCCTCGACCCGGTCTCCGCCCTGCGGCACGAGTGAAAAGCAGTGCCAGGCAAGGAGCAAAACCAACCTGGATTACCAGAGCCGAACAGCCCCTTGCCTGGCACTACCATCCACCGAAAGACATCCAATTTCTCCAAGAAATCGGATGTCTGATTTCGATCTCCTGAGATTACAAAACCGGGTCTGTTTGAGGTAAACTTCCGCCTGTAGTATAAGCACATCACGCATTGGCGGCAGGGCAATTTACCCCGTCAAGCCCTTTTCCTTTATCTCTTTGCCCCTTTGCGTCAATTTTTAGTGAGGAGGAATAATCATGCAGCCTGGTTTGTTTGAAAAGCGTCCCACTTATAACACATCGCTGGATGAATTGGTGCAAAAGATGATGCAGATGACGGATGACCCGCTGGCAAACGCCGGTACGAATGTGGTCATCTATCGCGGTAATCCCAAAGCCAAGTTGATGATTGTGGGTGAAGCGCCGGGGCCGGAAGAAAACAAGGTGGGCAAACCGTTTGTGGGGCGGGCCGGGCAACTGCTGGATCAAATTTTGCAGGCGGTACAGTTTGACCCGGAGCAGGATGTGTTTATCACCAATTCCGTGTTTCGGATGCCGCCGGGGGAGGATGGGGCCAATTTTCGCAAACCGACCACTGACGAAATTGAGGCGTACAAGCCATATGTGCTGGAAATTATCCGGCTGGTGGACCCGGTGATTATGCTGCTGACGGGTAATGTAGCCACCCAGTCTATTTTGGGGCAGACGGGGATTACCAAGCTGCGGGGGCAGTGGTTTGAATGGCAGGGCCGGGCCGTCATGCCCATCTTCCACCCCTCCTACCTGCTGCGTAACCCGGTGCGTACCCCCGGCAGCCCCAAGGCCCTCACCTGGCAAGACATCCAGGAAGTGCGGCGGAAGTATGATGAGGTAATCGGTAATCGGTAATCGGTCAACCGATTACCGATTACCGATTACCGATTACCACATGAGCCATTCGGACAAGGCAGCGCAGCGTGGCGAACCGGGTTACGTCTGGCGTTCCGGGCAGGAGCGGCGGCTGGCGATGATCCGGCAGTGGATTGACCTGGACGGAGCCATTATTCTGGATAATGGTTGCGGCCTGGGTACGTATCTCCACCATTTTGCCCCGTATACCGCCCACCGGTTTGGCCTGGAAATTGAGCATGACCGGGCGGTGCAGGCGCTGCCCACCGCCTGTGGCATTGTGCAAGCCGCCGGGGAAAAGCTGCCGTTTGCCGACGCCTCGTTCGATTTTGTGTTCAGCAATGAGGTGATTGAGCATGTGACCGACGACCGGCAGGCGGCGGTGGAAATGGTGCGGGTGGTGAAGGGTCACGGCCGTGTCCTCATCTTCTGCCCCAACCGCTGGTACCCGGTGGAACAACACGGCATCTACTGGCGCGGGCAGTACAAATTCGGCAATATCCCCTTGGTCAACTACCTGCCCAACCCGCTGCGCAACCGGCTGGCTCCCCACGTGCGCACCTACACCAAAAGCAGCCTGCTCAAACTATTTGACGGCCTGCCGGTCAAAATCATTCACCACTCTCGCATCTTCGGCGGCTACGACAATATCGAGTACCGCCTGCCCCGCCTGGGCAAAACGATCAAAAACGGCCTCTACGCCGCCGAAAAAACCCCCTTCGCCGTCCTGGGCATCTCCCATTTGCTGGTGTTGGAGAAATTAGCAAATTGATACACATCTGTTTATATGGCACAATAGGTGATGTATAGACGTATATAGCAAAGCAGGCGTATTTATGTCAACTTTAACCAAAAAACCTTTCCAGATTTATTTGCGAGAAGACCAGTTGAGCGCCTTGCGGCGTATTGCTGACGAACGCGGCACGTCGGTCGCCTTGTTGGTGCGGCAGAGTATTGATCAATTGATCATATCTTTGCCGGTAACAGAGGACCCTTTGCTGGACATTATGGGGTTGGGCGATTCCGGGTTAAGCGACCTGGCGGAAAATCATGACCGGCATCTGGCAAAATTGGAAACAGCGGGTCACAGCTAAGCGGCGTTTTTGTGGGTACGGGCGCCTGGCTGGCATTAGCTGATAGGCGGGATAAGTATCATGGAGTGGCTACGGCCGTGTACCTTCAACTGTTGCAGCAGCACCCCCGTCTGGTCACCACCAATCTGGTCATCGCCGAGAGTTATGCGCTGATTCGCTACCGGTTGGGCCACGAACCGGGTATGCGCTTCTTGCGCAGTCTGCGGCAGAGCCAACGCCTCGTCCGCCTCTATGCCGATGAAGCGGCAGAACTGGATGCCGAACAGTTGTTGGAAAAATACGCCGACCAGGATTTCAGCCTGGTAGACGCTGTCAGTTTTGTGGTTATGCGCCAACACGAGTTAACGCAAGTTTTCGCCTTTGACCATCACTTCCGGGTCATGGGCTTCACATTGGTAGTCGCCTCATAATCGCCGTCAGGGGATTGGGGCAGGCACGGCCGTTTCGAACCGGCTCAATGCAAGCGTACCCTACCTGTGAACTGGCATTATCAATTGCCCGTTCGAGATATATTGTGTAGAGCCAATTCCCTTGTTTTCCCGTTCACCCCTGTCTAAAATCAAAACAAAACTTTGAGTTTTCTGAAAACGCGGCAGCGCCAGCCACAAGAGCTTTGCGCCCTTCGCGGATCAGGAAACTCACATCATTTGGAGGTAAACAGATGAGCGGAAATGGAAAATCTCCCAATGGGCAGGCCGAAGTAGCCAGTTTCAAAGTGAAAGTGGGCCTGGCGCAAATGCTCAAGGGCGGTGTCATCATGGATGTGGTCACGCCGGAGCAGGCCGTCATCGCCGAAGAAGCGGGCGCGTGTGCGGTGATGGCGCTGGAGCGTGTGCCTGCCGACATCCGCGCTTATGGTGGCGTGGCCCGCATGTCTGACCCCGGCCTGATTAAAGAGATCATGGCCGCTGTCACCATCCCCGTCATGGCCAAGGCGCGTATCGGGCACTTTGTGGAAGCGCAAATTTTGGAGGCCATCGGCGTGGATTACGTGGACGAAAGCGAAGTGCTGACCCCGGCTGATGAAGAACACCACATCAACAAACACAACTTCAAAATCCCGTTTGTGTGCGGCTGCCGTAACCTGGGCGAGGCGCTGCGGCGCATCGGCGAAGGGGCAGCGATGATCCGCACCAAAGGGGAAGCGGGCACGGGCGATGTGGTGGAAGCGGTGCGCCACGCCCGGACGGTGTTGGGCGAAATCCGCCGTCTACAACTGATGCCTGATGAAGAGTTGATGACCTATGCTAAAAACATCGGCGCACCGTACCAACTGGTGAAGGAGACCAAAGAGTTGGGCCGCCTGCCGGTGG
Organism: Anaerolineae bacterium; assembly: GCA_019637635.1. Lineage (GTDB taxonomy): Bacteria > Chloroflexota > Anaerolineae > Promineifilales > Promineifilaceae > CAADGU01. The sequence goes on along the minus strand of JAHBVI010000005.1, from coordinate 21,276 downwards.
TTAATTTTGCGGCGGGGGGTCTGGCTACCCCGGCCGACGCCGCTTTGATGATGCAAATTGGCGTGGATGGCGTGTTTGTGGGTTCCGGCATTTTCAAGAGCGGCGACCCGGCCCACCGCGCCCGCGCCATTGTGGAAGCGACGACCCATTACAATAACCCGGAAATCCTGGCCCGCGTCAGCGAAAATCTGGGTGAACCGATGGTCGGCCGTACTGTCAGCAGTCTGGCGGAAGGCGAGCAGTTGGCGGGGCGGGGGTGGTGATCTAGTGTTCGCGTGTTTGAGTGTTCAGGTGCTTACGTGATAACTCAAACACCCAACCACCAAGACACGTTTTTAAGAGTGTGCACATGAAAATCGGAGTCCTGGCGCTGCAAGGCGCGTTTATTGAGCATATCAAGATGTTGGAACGGTTGGGGGTCACGGCCGTTGACGTGCGTCTCCCAGAGCAGCTGGATGGGTTGAACGGGCTGATTATTCCCGGCGGCGAGAGTACGTCCATTGGCAAACTGGCGCGGACCTATGGGCTGATGGAGCAGCTACAGGATTTTGCCCAGGAGAAGGCGTTGTGGGGCACGTGCGCGGGCATGATCTTCATGGCGAAGGAGATCAGCAGTGTCAGCGCGGGCAAAGACCAGCCGTTGTTGGGCATTATGGACATTGTGGTGGAGCGGAATGCGTTTGGCCGTCAGGTGGACAGTTTTGAGGTTGATCTGGATGTTCCGGCGCTGAACAATGGTTATGTCAAGCCATTCCCGGCCGTCTTCATCCGCGCGCCGCGCCTGCTGGGGGTGAAGGGCACGGCCCAAGTGCTGGCGAGGTTACAGGACGGCACGGCCGTTGCCGCCCAACAAGGCAAATGGCTGGTCACATCGTTTCACCCAGAACTAACAGGGGACGGCCGTTTTCATGCCCACTTTTTGCGATTAGCGGAGGGAAGTTCGTAAACCGTAATCCGTGAACCGTAATCCGACTTCGGTTCACGGATTACGGCTCACGGATTACGAGTTATTGTCGGGGAAGAACCACCGTAAACGTCGCGCCACCGGTCAGGTTATTCTCGGCAGTGAGACGGCCGTGATGCTGTTCCACAATATGTCTGGCCACAAATAAACCCAACCCGGCGCCTTTGCCGTTGGGTTTGGTGGAGAAAAACGGCTCAAATATCTGTTCGATAATGGCCGGGTCAATGCCGGGGCCATTGTCGCTGACGGAGAAGGCGTATTCTTCGCGGGTGGGAGCGACAGCGGGCAACCCATTGACCCGTGACAGCGACACCGTAGGCGGGGGCACGGGCCAGGATTTGACGGTAATTTTGCCGCCGCTGCGCCCGATGGCGTCGCGGGCGTTGAGCAGCAAATTGACCAATACCTGGGTCAGGCGGCTGTGGTCACAAACAATGGTGCCCAGGTTGTGCGCCAGTTGCGTTTCCACCTGAATGTTGTATTCGCCGTGTAGCTGATGCTGAACCAGCGTCAGCGCGTCTTCGATAATCATGTTGAGGTCGGTCACGGCCGTTTGGGTTTCTTCGTCGTAGGAATAATTGCGCAGCACCTCCACGATGCGCGCCGCCCGCCAGGCATTTTGCTCGATCATGGTCACATATTTGAGCAACTGCTCCATGCTCAGGTTGTTTTCTTCAATTTCGTGCTGCAAATTGCTGCATGTGGCGGCAATAATACTCAGCGGCGTGTTCATTTCGTGCCCGATGCTGGTTGTCAACAGGCCAATGCCGGCCATCCGCTGTGTATAGGTGAGGGCTTCGCTCATCTCTTCCCGCTCTTTTTGTTCTCCGGCAGTGGGGAAAGCAATCATCCTCGGCTCCTCTAACAGCACAATCCTATCGGCTATGTTCGGTTTGAGATGGTTGATAAATTGCACGGATGATTGTGTTTCTGCTTCCACCATTGTCGGTTATTCCTTATTTCTATCATGGGTGTGGAGCAAACAACGCTTCCCGAAGACAGCTAAACGGGGGAATCAAACGGATTGTTGGCGCGGCGTTGTTTCGCTGCATAGCATACGCCACCCCCCCGACAGCGTCCGTATGTGCCCCGTAAATTCAACGTGAAGGCGGCGTAAACGGCCGTAGGCGGCGTAAACGGCCGTTGGCGGCGTAAACGGCCGTAGGCGGCGTAAACGGCCGTGTTTGAGTGAATCAAGTGAGCAGGTGAGCAGGTGATGAGGTGTGGGGTGAGGGGTGAGGGGGATCGTATGACAAACGTGTTGCGCGGGTGCGGGTTGGGGCGTTAAAAAGGGGTATAGTACAGCTTATACGGTTAGTTGTTGGAGGGATTTATGGAACGCTGGTGGAAGATAGCCTTTTTAGTGAGCATCCTGTGTTGGCTGGTGGCCTGTAAACCGCCGGATGTGGAGGTCACGGCCGTACCCCCCACGCGCACTGTTGCCCCCACACAAACGATGATGAGTACGGCCGTGCCGCCATCACCGACACCACTCCCTACCACCACCCCCTTACCTACAATGCCGCCGACGGAAACGGGTACGGCCGTGCCGACACAAACGGCTACGGCCGTGCCCACCGTTACGCCGCCAATGAATCAGGTCATAGCTGCACCAGCAACGGAAACAGCCGGGGAAGTGCATCTGGAAGTGGTAAATCAACTAGGGGGAGCGGTCACGGCCGTAGCTGTGCAAGACAACCTGGCTTACCTGGGTATTGGCTCCCGTTTGGCTGTCGCGGATGTATCTGACCCTACGCAACCACAAGTGATTAGCTGGAGCGGGATATTACCAGACATAGTTGAACAAATTATCCTGCGCGATGGATTGGCTTATGTGGCGTTGGGCGAGTCTGGTTTGTGGGTGTTCGATATTTCAAATCCCACCACTTTGACTCTGCTTGGGCAAGTGCAAACGACAACACCAGCCCGACAATTTTTATTACAAGATGATCTGGCTTATGTTATTGATTCTTCCAGTCCCCGTGAACCTGGACAAATTTTAAGTGTCGTAGATGTAGTTGATCCTATGAAGCCGTTGGAAATTAGCACATTCAGTCTGCCTAGCCGAGCAACCAAACTGGTGATGGTCGATGATTATCTGTATATCTCCATTTATCCCTATCATGCTGATTATGAGGACACTTTGTGGGTTGTAGACGTATCCGATGCTGACTCGTTGCAATTGGTAACGGCCGTACCAGAGTTAGCTGGCAGTGATATGATCTCATTTGACGGAGGCTTAATGTTACCCAAGGCTCAGACCAATTGGTTAACAATTATCAACACGGATGATCCGCGCCATCCTACAGGAACTAGTTTAAACTCTCCTTCTGGTTTTATTGGTGTGAAGACTATCCAGTTAAATGAAAACATCATTTATGTTGCTACTACTTTTAGTGATGCGGGATCCTGTGCCGCATCAGTTTATGCCTTTGATATAGCGGACATCAACAATATTAATGAATTAGACGGATTGGGTGCGGTTGACTGTGGGATTCCCCAAATAGCTATTGCTAACAGTTATCTTTATATGGCAACCAATAGTGGGCTGTCAATAGTGGATATTAGCAACCCTGCGAGTATGATTTTACTTGGTAAATTACCTACGGTCCTCCCGGTTAACCAACTGGCAATAGGTGAAGATTTATATACTATCGGAAGGCAAGGAAATGGTTTTAAGGTTTTCGGTTTTAATCTGGACGATCCGGCAAATCCTCATCTGGTGGGGGAATATGAAGACGATTATCTGGTCAATGATTTTGCGGTAGATGGTTCTCACATTTATGTGGCGACCTATTGGGCGGGCATTGCCCAAATTGATATGACAGACCCAACCAATCCACACGAAACGGCCGTAACCAATCCTGAGTATCATGTTGAAAATAGTAACAACCTCGTTCTCAGTGCAGAACGGCTTTACGCCTCGCTAAACTATAATCTAGGAACTTTTGACCCCGTTACCCTTGAATGGATAGGCGGAGACACGATAGAGGGATATGGCAACTATGGTTCATTTGTAGTAGACAACCATACTTTGTGGACATGGGTAAGCACATCAGAAGGGGATGGCCTGCGGGCATTTGATATGACCGATCCCAATCAGCCGATTCAAATTGGCTTTCTTCCTGGTGAAAGCACGTCTTCAAACAAAGAGTTGTTTGTAAATCAAGGCTATCTATATGTCCTTTCGGACTGTGATTTTCGTCCTGAAAATCTTTGTCAAGGCACTGCCCTGAGCATTATTGACGTAACCGATCCAACAGCAATGAGGTTTGTTACAACCCTGACTATTGCCGATACCATTCGCACGCTGTCGCTTTACAACAACATGGTACTCCTGACAGGTGGTGACCTATGGTTAATGGATGTTTCTGATCCCACTCATCCGTTAATAACTGGCTCGCTACAGACACCAGGAAATGCCCAAGATGCGGTTATGCACGATGGCCTGATTTACGTGGCGGATGGGGCGGGTGGGCTGCTGGTGTTACGGCCGTTACCCTGAAACGCGCCCTTTGAGCAGGGGGAAGCTGTCGCTGTCCAGATAGTCGGCAATATCATCGGCAGCTTTGGCATCTAGGGGCTATCTACCTCCTCATCCATCATTTGTCGCCACCATTGATCATAATCGGGCAGGTAAGGAGTCGCCGATTCGCGGACGAACGGCCGTTGCGCTTCTCCTTCTGTCCTTTCCAAAATCGGAATCAACGTCCGGGCTGCATGATGTTCCTTTTGCCGTTCCACGTAAGCAACCACATAGGGCAATCGCTTTTTGTCAAATGAAAAGGCAGCGTATTCCGCCTGCCAGAAAAAGGCAGGCTTGTCGGGAAAACGCTGGTTATATTTGGTGGAAGCGACCCCCTTCACCTGGCCAACAAATTTGGCTACCGCCAGTTTGGGTGGGATGGTGGCTACCACATGTGTATGATCTTCTGTCCCATTCATGGCGTGGATAATCGCCTCCAGGTCATAGGCTTTGTAACGAATGTATTGGTAAATAACAGGTTCAACCTCAGCGGTCAATAGTGGTTCTCTGTTCTTCGTGGCCCAAACAAGATGGTAGTACAGTTCATAATATGGCATGTTTCCCTCCTGTTCCATACATATTCAGGTTTTCCGCCCTTTAGCCCCATTCATGGGGCGTCTGCTTGCCGGGTGATTGATCACCCGGCACCCGGCAAGGCGCTTTGTGAATAGGCATGGTCTCACCTGATAAATAAGTTGTCACGGGTTTAGGCAATGGGCGCCCACTGTGTCAATAGTGTTTATGTACACATCGTTTACGGCCGTCCCCCTAAAACGCCAACAACTTCTCCATCGCCTGCCGAATCGCCGCCACCGTCGGCACCACCCCTTCCATCAACGAGGTGCTAAAGGGCACGGGCACAGCCGGGGCCGCCACCCGTTCTACTGGCGCGTCCAGGTCGAGAAAACAGGTAGAAGCTACGGCCGCGGCAATCTCCGCGCCAAAACCGCCAAACTGAATGTCCTCATGCACAATCAGGCATTTGCTCGTTTTTTGCACACTGGCAAACACGGCCGTGTCATCCCACGGTGACAAGGTGCGTAAATCAATAATCTCTACGCTTGCTGCCAGTTCCGCTGCCGCCAGTTCACACCGCTCTACCATCGCCCCCCAGGTCACCACTGTCAAATCATCCCCCTCACTGACAAACTTCGCCTTACCAAAGGGCAACATATAGTCGTCGCCAGGGTACGGCCGTCGCGCCCAGGCCGCATCCAACATCGCCCGATGTTCAAAAAAGATAACCGGGTCATGGCCGCGCAACGCCGTGCGTAACAGCCCCACCGTATCCTCCGCGTTCGACGGGCAGGCAAAGAGCAGGCCGGGCTGGTGGGCAAAGGTCACTTCGCTGGTGACACTGTGCCAGGGGTCGCCAATTTTGCGGTAGCCGCCGGGGATGCGGATGATCACCGGGGCGGCAAAACGGCCGTTCGTCCGCCAGCGCACCGTGCCCAAATTGTTGATCTGCTCCGTGGCCGGGTCGGCATATTTGCGGAACTGGATTTCCGGCACCGGGACGAGGCCGGCATAGGCCATGCCCACCGACCGGCCGATGATACCTTCTTCGTTCAGGCTGGTATCAAAGACACGGCCGTCGCCAAACCGCGTCTGTAACCCCAACGTGGCCGCATGGACGCCCCCCTTCAATCCCACATCCTCGCCAAAGACCAGCAGCCGGTCATTCAGCGCCAGTTCCACTTCCAGCGTGCGTCGGATGGCTTCCACCATGTTAATGCGGCGCGGCTCCGGCGGTTGGGGTGTGTCTGCGCCAGTGGGCAGTTCAATGCCCGCCGCCAACAGCCCACCTACCTGTGGCGGTCTCTCCGGGTTATGAAAAACAAAGCGTGTCACTGTGGCCGGATCGCCGTGCGACTGTGCCAGCGCCTCATCCCGCGCCTGGGCTACCGCTTCGGCCGCTTCCTGCCGCAGCCCTTCCCATTCGGCCTGGGTCAGCAGCGCCGGTACCAGGTATTGGTGCAGCCCCGCCAGCGGGTCACGCTCCCATTCGGCGGCGCGTTCGGCCTCGCTTTTATACGCCTGATTGTCCACACTGGAATGGCCGGACAGGCGGGGCACGGTCAGGCGCAGCAAGCCCGGCCCGTTCCATTCGCGCATGTGGCGCACGGCCGTATGCACCAGTTCGGCCGTTTCCCCCGGATTGGTGCCGCTGCCATCCCAAATGGTCAAATTTTTGAAACAGGCCAGATTGTCAGCGATATTGCTGCCCGGCGTTTGCAGTGGGCTGCGCACCGAAATGGCATACTCGTTATCTTCCACCACAAACAAGAGCGGCAGTTCCAGGGTGGTGGCAATGGTCAACGCCGACCAGAAACCGTTGGTGGCTACCGCGCCATCCCCGCCAAAAACGACGGCAATGTTGTTGCCCGCCTCTGGGTTCTTCAGCACAGTCTTGTGGTACACAATGGCCTGCGCCCACCCCACCGCCGGGGTAAATTGCGACCCCACATCACCGGACATGGGCAGCACCAGCGCCCGTTGGCGGCGGGGCATGTTAAACACCACGCCCACATCGCGCCCGCCGCTCAGACCGCCCACCCGCGCCATGTCGGAAGCAAACGCTTCGGTGAGGGTGAGACCGCTGCCTAGCAGGAACGGCCGTGAGCGGTAATACGCACTCGCCGCATCATAGGGCCGGTCGAGCAACTGGCTGAGGAGCAACTGCCCCAACTCGTGCCCCCGCGCCGAAAACTGGTAGGTCACCAACCCCTGCGGCGTCAATTCCTCCTCCTCCATCTCGTCCATCAAGCGCGAACACAGGGCCAGCCGGGCCACTTCATGCCAATCAAATGCCGGGTGCAATGTTTTCAGAATCATATCGTTCCGTCCGTTTTTCTGTGGGATTTTGGGCACAATGGTATAACAAACTGCTGTTTTGGGGAAATAGCTTTATAATCGTTTGTAGCCGGCACTTATCGCCTTCTGGCGGCGCTGAAGCGCTCACTACAAACCACTTTGGAGAGTACATATGCCCACGCCATTTCCGGGAATGGACCCTTATCTGGAAAAAGCGCACCGCTGGTCAAACATTCACACACGTTTGATCGTGGCTCTGGCCGATGAACTGGCAGCTAAAATTCGGCCGCGTTATTACGTTTCAGTAGAGGAACGTGCCTACCTGCTGCAATCTGACGAGATGGATAAACTCATGCGGCCGGATGTAGGCATTGTCCGGGAGCGCGCGCCGGTTTATGAAGCCGTGTTGCCGGAAACGGCCGTAACTGCACCACCAGAAACCTTCCCGGCCGTCCGGCCAATCACCATTACCATTCCCCGGCTGGAAGAGGTGCGCGAGCGTTTTCTGGAAGTGCGCCTGGTCGAGAACGGCCGTCTTGTCACCGCCATCGAGATATTGTCACCTGCTAACAAACAAACCGGCAAAGAGCGGCAGCTTTACGCCGAAAAACGACAGGCTGTCTTGGAAAGCGAGACACATCTGGTAGAGATTGATCTGCTGCGCGCCGGGAAACCGCCGGAATTCATCCCCACGTCCCAACTGTCCCATTGCTACATTCTGGTCAGCCGGGTGGAGCAACGGCCGTCGGCCACCCTCATCCCCTTTGCCATCCAGCAGCCCATCCCCGCCTTTCGCCTGCCCCTTTTGCCCGGCGACGACGAACCAGAAGTGAACCTGGGGCAAATTCTGCACGCGCTGTATGACCGCGCCGGCTTTGATTTGCGAATAGATTACAAACAGGCGCCGGACCCCCCTTTTGCCGAAAAAGATACCACCTGGATTGATGCCCTGTTGAAAAGCGCGGGTTTACGGTGAAAAGCCCTACGGCCGTCTGGTGGTGACCACGTCCGTGCCTCTGCTCAATTGTTCATTATCCAACGTCACTAACTCCTCCCCCAACTGTTCGGCCAATGCCACATACACCGCATCACAACCCCGAATCTTGTAATCAGCCGCAATCTCGGCCGCCCGTTCCGCAAGACCAAACGTCACAGGGTATAAAGAAATGAGGTCGCCATTAGCCAACAACTGCACAAACTGGCCTGCTCTGGCAGAATCACTCTTGCTCCGGCTGATAGCGGCCGCGACCTCTGCCAGCATAATAACCGGCGAAGACAGTATTTGACCGGAGGTAAGCGCGACTCCAAACCAGGTGCGGCTGATTATATGCCCAGGCTCATCCTGGTACAGCAAAGCCATAAATACACTGGCATCTATAACCATCACTACCCCCTCCGTTGTTCATTAACCAATTCAACGGCCGTCTTCTCCGACTGCCATTCTGCCGTAATTTCACGCGCCAGGGCATCTAATTCCGCCAGAAAAGCCGCCACTTTTTCGGATCGTTGCTGTGAGGATTCTATCTCGCTCAACGGCCGTAACACCGCCACCGGCTCTCCATTCACCGTGATAATGTACTCCGCCGCCTCTTCCCGCACCGCCCGCACAATTTTAGAAGCATTGTTTTTCAGTTCTCGTACACCAATTTGGGTTGCCATTTTTCTGCTCCTATAGGTTGACAAGCCAAGTGTAGCCACATGTGGCCACATCGTCAATTCGCTTGAAGCCAGCGCCGCACCAGTTCAATTTGGAAACGATAACGGCCGTCAGCACGGCCGTCCACCAACTCCACAATCTCCCGATGACACAGGGCGCGCAATGTGTCCGCCAGCCCCAACCCGCCACCCAATTCCGCCAATGTCAGTTGCCCCCCTTCCCCCGCCGCCGCCAGTTTGCTCAAGGCATCCAGCCCGGCGGTGTCCACCTGGTTTTGTTTGATGTCGGCGAAGAAAAAGCTGCCATGCTGTAGGGCTTCGGGCACGGCCGTTTCCACATCATCCACCGTCGCCAACCGCCTTTGCAAAGGGGGCTGCTCATTTTTCAGGGCCACAATCTCTGCGCACAGCAACTGCACCAGAAACGGGTGACCGCGTGTCAAATCCAGCACCCGCTGGCTGGCCGCCGCTTCATAGCGCAGGGCAAACCCCTGCACCGGCGTTTCAATCAACTGCCGCGCCTCCGCCTCATTCAGATAGCCAATGTGAATCACCTGCACATTGATCAGGTAACTCGACCAGCGTTGAAACTCATCCAACGTATGTGAACCGGAGAGCAGCACCTTAAACCGGGGCCGGTGCTGGATCAGATGGCGCAGCATCCCCAACACAATTTCCGGGTCAAAGCGTTCCCGCTCCAACACCCGCTCCAGCACCTCAAACTCATCCAGCATCAACAGCGCCAACTGGTCGCCTAACGCCGTTTCCACCGCGTCCAACCATTCGTCAAACTGGGTAAACGGGTCAACCGCCAGCATCTCCCGCGTCAGCGGCGGCAGTTCCACCGCCCGCTGCCGCTGCGCCGACTGGGCCATGCCTCGCCCCATGTTATAAAGGAAACCCGCCTCATCCTGCGCCCGCGACGCCGGCCCCTGCAAATCTACAAACATAGGCACGATGCTGCCCGGCAGCAGCCGCCCCAAATTGTTCAGCAGCGACGTTTTGCCCACCCGTCGCTGCCCATAAAGCAGCAGCGGCGGCTGGCGGCGATCCCGCAAAAGCTGTTCAATGCGGGCGCTGACATCCGTGCGGCCGATAAAAATCTCCTGCTTCTCCGTCAACGGCACGCCAATAATGTAGGGACTGTCAATCTCCTGGCGCAGTTCCGCTTCCGCGGCTAACAACTGCACCTCCTGGCCGATAATGCGCCGCCACTCGGCGGCAATGGGGCGAAAGCGAGCAGCATACGGTTCATTACTGCGCGTCAATTCGCGCAGCAGCCCATCCAGCCGGTCTTCCACGGCGTGCAGCGCCAGCCGCCTGTTATAGGCGCTTTCCTGCTGCAAGGCGGCGGCCACGTCACTGCTGACCCGGCTGAAACTGCGCAGCAGGGCGCTGGCCGGGCCGGTCAGGTCACTGGCAGCCAGCCCTGGATACATGGCGGCAATGGCGGCGGCGCTGCCGCATTGCGCCAACTGGCGCGCATCCAGTTCAATTTGCGCCGACTGCGCCGCCCACCGCTGCCGGGTACTGCTCAGGTAGGCCATGGCCGTGCGGGCTTCAGCCGTATCCTTCTGTAATACAAACAGTAAATAATCATCCAGATTCAGCAGGGGCAGTCGTTGAAATTCATCCCAAAAGGCGGAATGGAGCCGAAAGGCCGGCTGCTTCGTTCGCTGCCGGGGATTGCCTGGCTGCCCGGTCAGGCGGCGCTCATCCAACCGGTACAACAGCGCATTCCAGGCCAGCAAAAACGGGTACATGAGTACAGGCCGCCACCAAGCCAACGTCAGCCCCAACAAAATCCCGGCCAGGCTAAACCATAAAAACGGCCAGATTGAGGCGCTGCCGGAGGCAAAGAGAAACAGCCCGCCGCCACCGCCCAGCGCCCCGGCCAAACCGGCTGCCCAGGCGCCGGCCACTTTTTCGGCCAGGGCATAGGGCAAGGCAAAAGCGGCAGCCACAAATGCCAGCAAACCGGCGACCTGCCCACCGCCGCCAAACCAACCGGCGCCAACCACTATCGCGCCTAACAGAACCCCCGCCAGTAGCCCACGCCGGATAGTGCCCGTGCGCCAGCCAACGGCCGTGCCAAACAGCACCGCCGACACTAACCCCGCCAGCCAATCATTGGCCGCCAACGCCGCCAGTTGCCCCGCGCCCATGCCGATCATAATCCCAATAAACACGCCGCTGACCTGCCGCAGCAGCGAAAACGACGCCTCTTCCCGTTTTTCACGGGTCAGCCCCATGCCCACGCCATAAGCCAGCCCCCCGGCCAGCCCACTCATTAGACCAATGAGGACGGCAATCACCATATCCTGTCCATACGGTACGCCGTTGATCTCCAGACCGGCGGGCGTGTTAAAGATCAAACCACCCCCCAGACCAACCGCCAGCCCGGTGGCAATGCCAATAGTGACGCCAATAGCCACGCTGCCGGCCAGGCTGGCCGCCAGGCTGGCCACCAGGCCAAAGGTCACGCCCAACATGACGCCCAAAAAGATCACGGCCGTTGGCAGCCGCCATACCATCAGCAACACCGCCAGCGCCAGGGCAACCAGCAGCGGCCAGGCCAGGTACGTTTGAATCAGGAAGCGCCACACGGCCGTACTGCGCCAGTGCCGCCCATCCAGATCCGCCAGGCAAAAATCCGGCGGCAGGCGCAAATCCAGCCGCACCAGATGGCTGCGCCAGGCCGCCGGATGAAAAAAAAGCCAGAATAACAGACGGATACTGCCCAGGAACAGGCTTTGGGGTAAAAGGGGCGCGTCGGTGTAACGGCGGTGCATGATAACATTGTGTTCAGGTGTTCAGGTGTCTACGTGGTTACGTAAGCACCTGAACACCTGAACACCTAAACACTCATAAATGGCGCTGCCTGCCGCAGCGCATCTTCCCGCCACTCATCCCCCGTCTCGCCATCTTCCAGCGCCAGCAGCCGCTCGCGGCAGAGGATTTGCAGGGGCATGGGCCAGCGGCCGCTGGCTGCCAGCATCCAGTCGGCGTCGGCGTCGGGCACAGGCAGAGGTGACGCGGCGATGAGTTCACGGGCCGCCGGTTCAGAAAGAGGGCCAAGCACGGCCGTATACCCAAAAATGTTGAAAAACGGCGACCCCCAGCCACGATGCCGCGCCAGCGCCTCTGGCGCTTCATGGCTGGACAAGACAAAGGCCAGATTGCCGCCCACCTGGTTCGTCGCCAGGGAGCGCAGGCTTTCCCAAAAAGCGTCGTCCAGTTCCGGGTACCGCTCCATGGCCACGCCAATTTCGTCAAAGAGGATAATGGTGGGGCTTTGCAATTGGCCGCTCACCGCCTCTAAAAAATCATCTAACCGGCACGCTTCTGGGGCAGGCAGCCCCATTTCCGCCAGCAAGTAGCGCAGCAGGTAAGGGGCGCTGCCAAAACGCGCATCCTGAAAATCCACAAACAGCCAGCGGTACATGGCCGGGTCAGGCAGCCAGTGATGGGTTTGCGACGGCCGTAACAAATCCGGCGGCGTCAGGGTAATCGTCTTCAAATAATGCAGCAGCGACGTTTTGCCACTGCGCCGGGGGCCGATAATGGCCGCGTTTTGCAACGGCCGTTGCCGCCACAAATTAAACAGCCGCTTCACCTCCCGCTCCCGGCCGAAAAAGGCCGCCGGCTGCGTAATGGGCGGCCCGGCGATGAAGGGCGATACGGCGAGGGCGCCGGGGTGAGCAGGTGAAGGGGTGAAAGGGTGAACACCTGACACCTGCCCACCTGACACACGATCACCTGCCACCTGCCACGTGCCACGTGCCACCTGCCACTTGCCACTTGCCACCTCCCCGTTGCGAATCTGTTCGGCGAGTACGGCCGTGTCCGCCGACACCTCTACCCCTAATTCCGCCCGCAGTTCCGCCCGGTATTGTTCAAACTGCGCCAGCGCCGCGGCCCGCTGCCCGCTTTGCGCCAACAGCTGCATCAATAATTGCTGGCTCAATTCACGAGTAGAATCGAGCGCCACCAGGCGGCGGGCCACCGCCAGCCCTTCTTCCCATTCCCCCTGCTCACGCAGCCTGTTTGCCAGCAGGGTAAACACGGCTACCGCCTGCTGGTGCAGTTGGGCGCGCTGCTGCTGCTGCCAGGTTTCAAATTCCGGCGCCTGGCGCACAAATAGCTCCTCTAAAAAATCGCCCCGGTACAGGGCGGCGCAGTAGCGCAGCGTTGCCAGATCGCGCGTTTGCAGCCCGGCCTGAAACTGCTCCACGTCCAGCCGGTAGGCCGACTGCCGGTTAAAGGCAACGGTTTGAAAATTGATCAGCAAATAGGGATCCAACAGGTCACGCAGTTTCATCAAGACACCGCGCAAATTGCGGCGCGCGTCCGCTTCCGGCAAATCACCCCACAACAGTCCGGCTAACGCCTGCCGCGCATGGGCACGGCCGTTCATCGCCAGATAACACAACAACGCCTGCGCCTTCGCCGACGCCAGTTCCGTCACCGGGATATCATCCAATGCCACTTCCAGGGGGCCTAATAACGAGAGTGTTAGTACCTTTGTCATGTGCCAGTCTTACCAAAATAGACCAGAATAACCGCCGATCAACGCTTGATCAACACTTAATTGGCATCCTACGAGTATGATTCAAGGATAACGTATTGGTTAAACTTGAAATCAGTATACATTATCGTCACGTTCCCGAAAACAAAAGACCTGACAGGTATTCAAAAACCTGTCAGGACTGAATGGCAATGACTATGAATCATTTCAAACAGAAACTCCATCATTCACGCGGTCAGGCATTAGTCGAATTTGCTCTGGTTATTGTGGCCGTTCTCATGATGATCTTCCTGATCATTGAAAGCGCGCGCATTTTATGGGCCTGGAACACGGTGCAAAATGCAGCCCGCACGGGCGCCCGCTATGCCATCACCGGCGGCTGGGAAGGGCCAGACTGCGTCGTTAACTTTGGCCCAGATAAATTTTTACAGCCAGGACCAAACGGCCGTTACGTCTGCAACGATTTACGCCTGGCCTCCGTTATTGCCACCGCCCATCAGGCCTTAACCGGTTTACCCCTCAACGAAACCTCCACCACCTACGAGGACGACAACTATTACAACATTGAAGTGTGGGGCGTGGATGAATTTGGCGTGCTGCAATATGACTTTGCCGGGGTACCCAACAACCACGTCATCGTGCGCGCCACCTACCGCGTGCCCATCATCACCCCCTTCTTCAGCCCCATCCTGGCTTCTCTGCCCGTCTTCGGCCAGGAAACCTTGCTCAATGAATCGTTTGGGCAGTTAAGCAGCACCACCGGCGCCGCCCTGCCGCCCGACCAGCCGCCGATTCCCACCCCCGGCCCCTCGCCTACGCCAGCCCCCCCCACGGAAACGCCCACACCCTCCCAAATGCCCACAGACGAGCCGCCCGCGCCGTGCGCAGTCAAATTTGCGCAGTTTGTTCTGGATACCCACAATACCCTCTGGATTACCGGTGCGGTAGGCAGTGATGTGGTGGTGCGGGACCAGTCCGTCAGCGGCCAACCCATTATCGCTTCCGGTACGCTGGAAGAAGGCGGCTCTTTTCAATGCCCCGGTTTTGCCGGGTTGCCTGTGGATCCCAATTTGTTGATTCTTGGTCATGTATTGGTCGTGGAAAACCTGACCGACAGCACCGTAGATGTCACCGTTGTCTTGGGGACTCCGCCTACCGAGACACCATCGCCTACCAACACACCGCTGCCAACGGCCACGCCTTCGCCCACCTTCACGCCGCTGCCCTCGGCCACGCCACCAGGCAAATACATTGTTTTGCAGCCCAACTGTGGCTGGCCACCATCCAACCCCGGCAATGTCACCTTTACTGTCTTCTTCGTCAACTGGCAAATTAATCGCTCCCTGACGCTAACCTGGAATGGGACACAGATTGACTTTTGGCTGCCTAACCAACACTCCGGCACTTTCTCCAAAACATACACCCGTAGTTTGCCGCAGACGGCAACCACCTATACGGTAAAGGCTACCGGCGGCGCCGGCTCCGGTTCTTTCACCACCCAATACATCACGCCCTGCGGCAACGAGACGCCGGTGCCCTCGCCCACGCCCAGCCACACCCCCAGCCCGCCCGACCTGGTGGTCTTTGGCCCGCCGGTAATGATCAGCACACCGCCCATCGTCGCTTACCAGCCGGTGCAGTTCCGCCTGCCCGTCACCAATACCGGCGGCGTCAACATCAACACCCAGTTCTTTGTGGACATCTACCTCGACCCAGATCCATCCACTGTTTTGAGTACTACCATTCCCATCGAGGCAAGCGGCGGCTATTCAGCCATCAGCTTCTTGGGCGCCGGTGAAAGCCGCGTGGTGACCATTACAGCCTACCTGGGCTTTCCTAACCCCCTGATCACCCCCACGCCGCAAGCGGTCTATGGTTTTGCCGATTCATTGGAACAAATTACCGAAACGGATGAAACCAACAACATTACTGACGCGCGGTGGGTGATGGTGACGCCCGCGGCTACGCCCACACCCTCGCCCACACCGGGTGGGGCTAACACCATCGCCGGCGCGGCTTACACCTTTGAGGATGATTTGATTCCCCGATTCCGTACCTTTATGCGGCTTATTGACGAATCCGACGGCCGTACCATTGCCACCACGATAACCGACCAGTATGGTTACTTTTCATTTGGCGGTGTGCCCGATGGCAGCACTTACACGGTAACCGGCTGTATTACCATTGATGGGGAAACCTGGTTTGGCTTCCGCAATGGCATTGCACCGCCCAGCCTGATGGTCATTCTGGTCATGTTTAAGGGACCTTGCCCATGATGAGCAAACGCGCACTTGTTTTGTTGATAGCCATAGCTTTGCTGGCAGGGCTGATTGTCGCCACGGCGCCGGCGCTGGCAACGCCAGATGAACCGGCGGAAGTAACCGGCGGTGGCCCCGTGTGGCAGCCCGCCGAGCGGCTCAGCCATACCACCTTTGGTGGCAAATTGCCGGTGATTGAAGTGGGGTCAGACGGCCGTACCGTTCTCGTTGCCTACATCAGCCAGATGTCCGCTGATGTCACCGATACCGTTCCCTACGTCCGCAAATCCACCAACAACGGCGCCACCTGGGGCAGTGCCGTAGCCATTATCCCCAACGGGCCGGCTGAGACCCGCTTACTGGACGTGGCGGTGGATAGTAACAACGTCGCCCACGCTGTCTGGACGGATCTACTGTCCGGCACTCCTAATACGCTCAACATATATTATGCCCGCGAAAACAACAATACCTGGCCGGCCGTAACCCCGTTTTCTACGGTTCAAGACCCGCAGCTCATTACCACACCGGCCGTTGCCGCCCGTAACAACCGGGTCTTTATTGCCTGGGCGGAAGACAACCAGACGCCGGCCCTGGGTCTGGCAGAAATTTATTATCGCTTCTCTACTAATGGCGGCACGTCCTGGTCGGCAAACAGCCTGGTTTCGCCACAGTTCAATGTGTCATTGAAACCGGACATGGTCATTGGCGCCGACGGCCGTGTACATCTGGTCTGGCAGCGCGGAATTCCCCCTTTCCCGCAGCACATCATGTACACGCAAGGCACGGTATCTGGCAATACGGTTAACTGGTCAACCCCGGTACCCATCTCAGACCGCAGCGGCGCGCAACAGGCCTGGACGCCACAAATCGCGCTCGACGGGAATGTCATCCACGTCTCATTCACCGACTGGATAGACAATGATGCTGACAAGCAATATGTCCATCATATCCAATGCACAACCGGTTGTACCAATGTGGCCAACTGGCAATCTACAGCCAATCCGGTATCCGGCGCAGCCCTGAAGGAAAGAAGCATCAATCCATTCAGCGTCAAATCCACCTTAACACGAGTGGGCGCCTGCACCTATGTCTACTTTCACGGTGTGCCGCCCACGCTGAACAATGAACAAATTTTTGGCGTTAACAGCTGCGGCAACTGGAGCGCCGGTGGGCGAGACACCGTTACCCCGGCAAACGAGGCGGCTATTAACCCGCAAATGATTTCGCAGAACAATTGGTTTATTTATATGGTGTTTGAAAAAGTGGAAGGCAACGGCACACGCACCGTCTGGTTTATGCGTAATGATCCGGCCGTTTACCTGCCGATTATTCGCAAACCGTAGTTGGGCAA
Source organism: Anaerolineae bacterium (assembly GCA_019637635.1). Lineage (GTDB taxonomy): Bacteria > Chloroflexota > Anaerolineae > Promineifilales > Promineifilaceae > CAADGU01. The sequence continues at coordinate 4,179 of JAHBVI010000005.1, read as the reverse complement.
TGGCATCATTGCCCAACTATACCCTGGCTATATGAATCGTTTAGAGTGGATTTTAGGCATTGTTTTGGTGGTGCTGCTGCTGGCAGTGGCGGCGCTGTCGCTGCTCTTTTGGTTCCGGCCGCAGGCCACCAACATCCTCCAGCCCGCCGCCAATTCTGGCACCGTCATTGCCCGGCAGGCGGCCGTCGTTGCCCCCACCTCCGTTTTTGCCGGGGAAACGTCGCTGATGGCCTATGGCCGGGCGCAGAGCGCCGCCGCCGCCTGGCAGCCGGATGCCCACCTGCTGAATGCCCAGGCCACCTGGCCACAACTGGCAAACAGTCAGCAACTGCGCGATGGCAAAACGACGTGGGGATTTACCTTTTACTCCCCGGCCGCGCAGGAAATCGCCGTCATCTCGGTGGTCGAAGACGCCGCCCGGATCGTTTCCCAGGGGCCATACCAACAGACCGGCAACCTGTTAAACGCCACCGGCTGGAACCTGGACAGCCAGGAAGCGATCACGACGCTGCTGGCGGCGGGCGGCAGCCAGTTCTTCAGCGAGACCGGCGTGGCGTCATTAACCATGATGTTATCGTTGGATGATAGTGAGGGCGACGGCCGTATGGAATGGCAGATTAACCTGATCGCTCCCCAACACGGCCGTGGCCTGAAAATGCGAATTGACGCCACTTCTGGCGAAATTTTAGAAAATATAACCGTACCATAACTGTTCAGACCTGACAGGTTTCCAAAAACCTGTCAGGTCTCCAGAGGAATTGAATACTTACACCGTATCGTAATTTTATAGACATAAGTGAGGTAATCATGAAACGCACACACATCGTTCCCCATAAACCGGCCCAACGCGGCCAAAGCCTGGTGGAAGTTGCCCTCTTCTTCCCCATTTTCATCATCATGCTCGCCGGGGTGGTGGAAATATCCAACATCATCATCACCCAAAACCGGGTCAGCAGCGCCACCCGCGCCGGCGCCCGTTTTGGCGCCGACGGCGGCGAAAACGAAGGTATCAAAAACGTCGTTCTCAACACCGTCACCCAAACGCTGGAACTCGACCAGGAATTTTGGGACGTCTGGGTGGTGCGCGGCACCGTTAACGAGACAGGCGACGCCATTGAATCCTGGGAATTCAGCCACGTGTATGGCATTTCCAACACCCAGCAGTTCGACACAGTGGACGAAGATGCCATCAAGCAAGAGGTGCTGGAGCAGTTGCAGCACAACGAAAATGGCGAGCAGAACATCAGCCTCGCCGCCGACATCGAGTTCGTCGGCACCTTTGCCATGCATGACATAGACTCCATCCTGGGACTGAACGCCCTGCCCCAATTTGCCAGCATCACCTCAGTAAAAGACCTGACCGTCATGCGCGTCTTAGGTTTTGGCCTCAACGCCACCGATGGCTGCGATGGTTTCCCCATTGTTGTTTATGACGGGGAACGTTCGGTAACTGAAGCATACTATAATGCTGTGGTAGCGGGGTCGCCAAACTTCTATCCTGCCCCGGCGCCGGCTTACATCACATTTTTCAATCACAGGCCAGATAAACCTTTTAGCCAGGCTCACGAAGGGGATATCTACCTGGTACAAAATGGTGGGGGATCGGGTGGTTTTGGCTGGCTGCAATGGAATAAATATGTTAGTTCCAGCTCTCAAACGTTGGGAGGTAGTTTGACATGGCCGGGTAACAGCAAAGACTATACAACGGTAGCCACAGGTGGTGCTGCCCCACCCAATCCCCCATTCCCACACAGAGTTTATGGTTACATAAATCCCCTAGACGATTTTGATACCAGCATGAACATTGGCGATTGGGTGATGGGCAACACTGGCGCAGTAAATTCCGCTGAAGCGCGAGCCGTATTGAGAGGACACATTGACGGCGGCCGGCAATTACGCTTAATTCTGTACCATCCTACTTATGGTACAGGTAGCAACCTGCGCTATCAAATTACTGGGTTTGCCATCTTCCGCTTACTCGGCTTCCAACTTAGCGCCAATGGCCAGCAAGGTTCCTTCATTCTGGCCGAATTCATTCGCTGGGATGACTCTTGCGGGCAGGCAGTTACCGGTCCCTAGTCAGTGAGTGGTGGTTAAGACCCTAAGGGTTTTCTAGAACCCTTAGCCGTTCAGACCTGACAGGTTTTTCCCAGTTCAACTTGAAACTTTGCCACTAACAACCTGCCAGGCTTTCAGAAGGGCTAAATGTTTACTAAAACCCTTAGGGTCTAAAGAAAAACAGGAAAATGTTATGAACAGTCAACGTCATTTGAGATTCACGCCTTTGCAAACGCCGCGCGGCGTCAACCACCGGCAGGCCGGGCAGAGCATTGTCCTTATTGCCCTGGCGCTGGTGGGTATTGTCGCCTTCATGGGTATTGCCCTGGACGTGGGTTTTATCTTCATGCGCGGTTCCCAACTGCAAGCGGCCATTGACTCTGCCGCCCTGGCCGGCATCAACGAACTGAGCGGCTGGTCACCCAACAACGACGGTAATCAGGCGCTAGAAGCTGCCGCCCGCACCAAATCTGCCCAATTCCTGAACGCCAACGGCATGCCCCTGTCCGTGACCCTTTCGCTCAATGAAACACAAAACCTGCATGTAGAACAAAGCGGCCTGGGTGTGACCTCCTATGCCATCACCGGCACCTGGCCGGTGGAGACATTTTTTCTGAAGGTAATCGGCTTCCGGGCGCCGATCAACCTCTCCCGGTCAGCAACGTCCGCCGTCTTCTCCCTGGCTAACGTCTACACCAGCCGCCACATTGAAAACGGCATCATCAACACCTCCAGCCAGGGCATCTTTGGCCCCAATATCTGCACAGATTATGGTGACCCATATTCTCCTTTTAACAGTCAATGGGCGCCTGGCCCTTACACCTATAAATACCGCATCATGATCCCGCCGGATTACGAGCAGCGCGCCGGCACCTCCATCCTGCGCGTGGAAATACTCGACCCCGATTCCATCAACGTGAATGCCAGCGGCCCCTTTAACTACACCCGCTCCCAGGCCGCGCAAAATGCCGGTTTGGGCGCTACCGGCAGCGGTATGTGCCAGGCAACTAACAATCGCAAAAACCCGTGCCTGGTAAACACCGGTGAACTGGCTTTGTATGACAATGGCACCCTGCCCCTGGCGGCAATCAATCCGTTTTGGTTCATCCGCATGGATGAAAATCGCGGCAGCGCCACCCCCGGCCAGTGTAATCAACCTCAAAGTTACACGGCCACGTATAACACCGAGACCTTATACGAACTGTATTACTTCCAACAGCAGGCCGGCGGCGCCGTCATTAGAAACAACCTGGCCAGCTACACCGGGCAGGTAGGCGATGGCGTCCGTGACACCGGCGACCATAAAACCGATATGCAGTGGGTTACCCCTGGCGCTGAACAGAGCTCTGACTATTACAACATACCCGGGGCCACGGCCGTACCGGCCGATAACGGCAGCTTTGAGATCAACTTAAGCAGCAGTGTGCCCGGCATTGTCGTAGAAGCAGGCAGTGGCATCCGTTACCTGAATCTGGATGTGACCACCACCAGCGGCTCATCTGAAAACGGTTTTGAATTGTGGGCCGGCCCGCCCAGCTATATCGCCACGGTGCCGGGGGCGGTGAATGCCCGGAATTTACACGTACTCAATAACCCCGGCTCACACAGTTCAAAAGGGGTCGCTATCTTTGCTTCCGGCATCTTGCCGTTGAACTCCAATTATCAATTCCCCGTAGACATTCCGCTGATTTACGTGGGGCCGGAAATGGCTGGTCGCAACGTCAACGTTTCCCTGTTTGACCTTGACCAGGCTCCAACTACAGTCACCTTTTTCTTTGACTCCATTGCCGAGAGCGACTGGTCAATGGTGTTTGGGCAAGGTGGAACTGACCCGGACGGACAGGTACGCACCTGTCTCCCCGGTCATGGGTGCAGCAGCAATAACTGGGTGACGCCGTCTTATAAAATCACGATCCCGGGGGGCAATATTGCCAACTGCGACTATGGCAACCCGCAAAATGACCCGGATTGTGTGCCCTTTTACGGCGGGCGGCTGACCGCTCGCGCCACGGCCGGTTATCAGGACACGTATGTCTGGCGCATTACGGTGGATGGCCTGCCCTATCTGGAAAAGTAACGCCACCGGTGAGAGTGATTCCATCTTGAAGATTGAACCACTCT
>JAHBVI010000049.1 GCA_019637635.1 Anaerolineae bacterium | reverse complement strand
TAGAAGCGATGCTACAAGAACGACGCACTGTGGGTCGTTCTCGTCTAGGTGAACTAACCGCCTTCTTACGTCACTATCTCGCTTATCATTCCGGGGTATTGTGCAATGAGGAACATGTCTATTCACGTTTCCGTGACAGGGGAGAAACTTTAGACACAGATGCATTTGCGGAGGAAATCTCTATACTAAAACGTTTTGCCGGTTACTATAATCGGTTATTGCGCCCCGATCACGAACCAGATGAAGAAATAAGGCAAAAGTTATACCGGTTAAACTTGCTCGAAATCTCTACAGCTTACCCATTCCTCCTTTTTGCCTACGACAGCTTGGATACTCACAAAATTAACCGGGCTGACTTCGTGGAAGGATTAACTCTCCTTGAAAATTACCTAGTGCGACGCATTCTGGCTCGGGAAACCACCAACTATCTTAATAAAGTCTTCCCTATTCTCTCAAGAGATGTGCAGGTCAATCAATTTGGCGAAACATTACGTCAGGCCCTTTTGACTAAAAATTATCCCACTGACGTGCGGATACGGCAGGCCGTTGAAACCGTCAAGTTGTATAGCAGCAGTGGACGCCCCCGCCTAACACTCATCTTAGAAACGATAAACCGTCACTTATCAATGGGGACGGGCGCATTTACGCAGCTTGATGGAGCGGCAACCATCGAACATATCATGCCGCAAAACCCAAGTGACGAATGGAAACAAGCGATAGGTGATAGTCTGATGCAAGATTATGAGTTGCTTCATACTCTGGGGAACTTAACCCTGGTAACTCAAGAGTGGAATTCAGCTTTATCAAATGCACCTTTTTCGGAAAAGAAGGCAAAACTAAAACGTCATGGCTTGCTGCTCAATACGCTCTATTTTACCAATGCTCCCGATAATTGGGATGGTGAAGCGATTCGTGATCGAGCTGCTTATTTGGCGGAACAGATTGTGGCAATTTGGCCCTCTTTAGGGGACGTGGCTGAACCAAAGGGCTGGCAAGAGCGGCCAAAAGCACTAACCATTTTGGGCGATACTTATGAGGTGAAAAGTTGGCGGGATGTGGTTTACCGAACGGCTGAATGTGTGCTGCAACTAAGTGATGATTTTGAAGCTGTAACTACTGAGGTCTCTACATATTTTAGTCATGAGCCTTTTCAAGGGAAATGCCGTCAATTATCGAATGGCTGGTGGATTTACGTCAATTTGTCATCCGATAGTGTCAAACGCATATGTGAAATTCTGCTTGAGAGAGCCAGGATTCCAGAAGAAGAGTTTGAACTAGAGTTCTGGTAAAAAGACCTGTTTGTTGCTGCCACTATACAAGCTTAGACGGCATTGAATCGCCGGATGAGCAAGACATTGGTGTGCTGGTCAGCCAACTGGTTGCCCACTACAACCTGGCGGAACTGCGCCAGCTTGCCTTTGAGCTGCATGTGAACCACGAAGACTTGCCCCACCACACCACACAGACAGAACTGGCACGGGAACTGGCGCTGTATTGTCGGCGACACGGCCGTTTGCCAGAATTGGCGGCGATGGTCAAGAGGCGATAAAAGCCAACGGCTGTGTCCCCATTACACAATTACCCTATTACCCCATTACGGCTTAAAAATCAGCGGGAAGTAGCCTTTGAACGGCCAGTATTCATCTACACCCAGAGAGGGGTTGGCAGACGGCCGTCCTTCTCCGTCAATATCCAGTGATACACCTGAGGGTACACCGGCGCGAATGGCGGCGGAACCGGCCGTAATGTGGTAACCATCCGGCGCAAAAACCGGGTCGCCGGTAAGCTGATTAGCTACGCTGACGGTGGCCGTGACACCGGCCGTAACTGTAATGGGTGTATTGAACCAGAGAACGCCATTCAGCACGGCCGTGTGCCCATTGCCCACGCTGACAGCCATCGTATGACTGACCAGGATTGTGTTGGTCATCATCAGCCGCGAATTGGCGATTGGTTCGCCCGAGTCAATGTCGTAGCCCGCCAACCAGACGGCCGCATCCCCCCCATGATTACCAGCCATAGTGGCATGTTGCATCGAGAGAGTATCGTCTGCACCTATGACAGCTACGGCCGAACCGGCTGTATTGGCCTGGTTATCGTTCAAAATCGTATTCACCATTTGCACATGGATTTGTTCATAAGAACCCATAGCAAAACCGCCGCCATAACCAATACCGTGGTGTGTGGCACTGTTATTGATGAAGCGATTATTGTTAAACAGTTGCAGATCACCGCGAACAAACAGGCCACCACCTACACTATACGCGGTTGTGGTGACGGCCGCGCTATTGCTCATCACCCGATTCCCGCTCAAAGTCATGATGGACTCTTCCTCAGCCAGGAACAGGCCACCACCCGCCCCGACCGGGCCAGAAATGATGCCTGTGTTGCTAAGAATATCGTTATCGGTCAGGTGTACTATGGATTGTGAATCATTGAAATTGCCATAGACATATAAACCGCCGCCAAATCCGGTAATACCTGAAACGTTAGCCACATTGTTTTGAATGAGATTGTCATGGAGGGTGACAACGGCCGTGACAGGCGCGCCACCGTAATCTAAATGCACGCCACCGCCATATCCCGCTTCACATTCACCCGCACAGGCCCTATTTGCTTCAATCGTATTACCAGTGAGCGTCAACGAGGAGGCGCCACCTATAAATAGACCGCCGCCATGGCCATAACCGGCAACGTTAGCTACCGCCTGGTTGCTGCGCACCACATTGTGGCTCAGCGTACCCTGACTATTGAAAATGGCTATCCCGCCCCCATACCCGCCAGATGAGGAGTAAGCGGAATTGGCTGTGCCCAGCGCCACATTTTCGGCAATGGTATTGTTGTTCATGGTGATAGTGCTTTCCTCAATATATACCCCACCGCCATAGGCAGAACCCCAACCACTGTCGCTGGTAACGGCCGCAGCCACATTCCCGCTGATCACATTAGCTGTCATGGTGACCACGCTATCACGGACATAAATACCCCCGGCATACCCAATCTCAGGCTCGAATATCGTGAGAACTCCCGTGTTACTGATAACGATATTTTCAGTTAATGTCACGTGGCTCCTCACTATCACCACACCTATGCGATCATTATTACGGATGGTGTTTTGATTAAGATTGACTGAAGAACCCTGGTAGATGAAGACGCCAAAGCCTGCATTCTCATAAACGACATTCTGGTTCAACATGGCCGTCCCCCCAACAAGGACGCTGCCATCCCCCTCTTTGCCGCCTGTGATGTGCAACCCTTCAGCCGTCACATCCTGGCCGAATAGAAAGAGCGCGTGAGCCTGTTCTTGCGCATCCAATATCGTCTGGTTGGCCGCAAAATCTGGTGGTTCGGTGAAGGGGGCCACATAACCCCCACGAATGGTGAGCGTTTTAGTAACCAGCACAATTTGTTCTGTCCAATTATAGGGGGAAACGGTGTGAACGTCGGTGTAAACACCGGCTGCGACCCAGATTTCTTCACCGCCGACGGCCGTGTCCACCGCATCTTGAATTTGGGTAAACACGGCATCACAGGCGGTAAATGGCCCGGTTGGTTCGCCGGGCGGCACCACACACAATACCCCCCCTCCCGCCTTGCTTTCATTCGCCAACAAGAACAGACAGGCCAGTAACACGGCCGTGCCCATCCCTACCGATAAAGCCAACATTTTCACATATCGCCACATGATGACCTCCATAGCTGCGTAAGTTAGACACAGGCTAACAGATTATCGTGGATGGTTCGTTAAACTTAAGTTTTACGGCCGTGTGGATTACATCACCAGCGTCAGCCACAACACCCCCCAGGCTAAACTCAACAGAGTAATGGGCACGCCCGCCTTCAGGTATTCGCCAAAAGTGAGGCGCACGCCCATGGTCGCCGCCGTTTCGGCCACAATCAGGTTGGCGACGGAGCCGAGCAGGGTCAGATTGCCTGCCAGGGTGGTGGCCATGGCCAGCACCAGCCAGGTAGTCTGCGGGTCGCTAAATTCGGCCACAAAGGGGCGGAAGAGCATAACGGCGGGCACGTTGGAGATGGTGTTGCTGAGGATGACGGACACGGCCGTCAACGGCACAATCCCCCGCTCCGCCACCGGCTGCAACACGGCAAAGAGCCGGTCGCTCAGCCCACTGGTCACGATGGCCCCCGTGACCACAAACAGTGCCGCGAAAAAGACCAGCAGCGTCCAATCAATCTCCCGGAACACCCGCGCCGGTTTCAGCCGCCGGGTGATGAGCAGCAGGCTGGCGGCGGCCAGCGCCGCCAGGGGCACGGGCACACCGGCTACAAAGGCCACCAGCATCAACCCGGTAGCCACCATACTTTTGCGTAGCAGGGGGCGGTAGGGGCGGTCGGGTGGCAGATTAGGTGGCGGCAAGGGTACGGCCGTGAACTCACCCCGATACACCAGCACCACCACGCCCCAGGCCACAATCAGCCCCACCAGCGCCACCGGCCCCAGATAGGCCACAAAAGTCACATAGGGAATGCCGGACGACATGCCGATGAGCATGTTTTGGGGGTTACCCGTGATAGTAGCCACCGAACCGATGTTGGCTGCCGTGGCCAGGCCAATCAAGTAAGGGATGGGGTTGCGCTGCCGCGCCGCCGTCATCTCCAGCACCAGCGGGGTAAGCATCAGCACGATGGTGTCATTCAGGAACCGCGCCGAGAGGATACCCGCCGCGGCCACAATGAGCGCCAGCAGGCCACGCGGCGAGTGCGCCCACTGCGCCACGCGCCGGTTCACCAGCCGGAAAAAGCCGGCCAGGCTCAAATTGACATTGATGATCATCATGGCAAAGAGCAGCACAATGGTGTTCATGTCTATGGCAGCATACGCTTCTTCCAGGCCAATAGCGCCAATAAGGACGAGCAGGGTAGCCCCCACCAGGGCGATGGTGGCCCGGTTCATGCGTAACCAGGGGTAGCGCCCCAGGGCAATGCCTACGAGAATGAGCAGGACGAGAAAGAGGGTGAGCCAGTTTTGTGGAGACATATCAAATCCTTATAGTAGTTTTTAAGACCCTAAGGGTTTCCAAAAACCCTTAGGGTCTGGTGACATTTATACCGCCACTTCCTCACAAACGTCACATTGGAAGTTGTCCTACTCTCCGGTACAATCGGCATGTCTTACCGATAGACGTATTGCCACTGCCGCAATACGCAGTACGAGGGATAGACATGACCACTGAACCCATTGATTTAACATTGTTGGAACCGTTATTACGCCGGTATCACGGCCGTCGCCGGGATGCCCTTCTCCCCTTGCTGCATGAAGCGCAGGCGGTTTATGGCTGGCTGCCGGAAGCGGTGCAGGAAGCGGTCAGCAAAACGCTGCGTGTGCCCCTGGCCGATATTCACGGCGTCATTGAGTTTTACACCATGTTTTACAACCGGCCGATGGCCCGCACCGTCGTGCGTGTGTGTGAAGACGTGGCCTGCCAGTTGGCCGGGTGTGAGGCCATTCACAAAGCGGTTTCTGAAAATTTGGGCTTACAGCATGGCGAAATGAGCGCGGACGGGGCCATTGCCTACGAGCGCGTCCCCTGTCTGGGCATGTGTGAACACGCGCCCAATGCCTTGTACGGCGAGAAACCGGCGGGGGATTTGACGGTCACGGCCGTAGATGACTTCCTGGCCGGAACCTACCCCGAACCAGACGCCAAAATCTACGGCGAACCCAAACTCAAGCTGTTCCGCGTGGGACAAATTGACCCGATGAGCCTGGACGATTACCTGGCGCACGAAGGGTACGTGGGGCTGCAAAACGCCATGCAGCACCCGCCGGAAGAGATCATCCAGTGGATGGACGCCAGCAACATTTTGGGGCGCGGCGGGGCCATGTTCCCGGTGGGCAACAAGTGGAAATTCACCCGCGCCGCCCCCGGCACACCGGCCCAAAAACACATCATCGCCAACTGCGACGAGAGCGAGCCGGGCACCTTCAAAGATCGCGGGCTGATGGAAGAAGACCCGTTTAGCCTGGTGGAAGCGATGACGTTGGCGGCCTACGTGGTAGGGGCGGAGAATGGCTGGATTTTTATTCGCGGCGAATATCCGCGCAGCCACAAACGGCTGCTGAACGCGGTGGAAAAAGCGCGCGCTGCCGGGTATCTGGGAAAAAACATCCTGGGGCGGCCCGGCTTCAACTTTGATATTGAGGTGCGGTTGGGGGCCGGCGCGTATATTTGTGGCGAGGAGACAGCGCTGTTTGAGGCGATAGAAGGCAAACGGGGCTTTCCGCGTATCAAACCCCCCTTCCCTACCACGCACGGCCTGTTTCACCAGCCGACGGCGATTAACAACGTAGAAACGTTGGTGGCGGCGTTGGCCGTCGCCCGCATTGGTTGGGATGCCTGGGCAGCGCATGGCACGGACGATTCCAAAGGGACGAAGTGGTTCTGCCTCAGCGGACACGTCAATCAGCCGGGGCTGTATGAACTGCCATTTGGGGTGACGGTGCGGGAGTTGATTGAGATGGGTGGTGGGGTGCGGCACGGCCGTGCCATTCAGTCCGTTCTCGTCGGCGGCGCGGCCGGCCGTTTTCTCAGCCCCGCCGAACTCGATTACCCGCTCACCTACGCCTCCTCGCGCAACCATGCCTTCCCCATTGGCTCCGGCGTGGTCATGGTGATTGATGACCAGACCGATATGCGCCACACGCTGTACCATCTGGCCCACTTCTTCGCCCACGAAAGCTGCGGCAAATGTTTCCCCTGCCAGATTGGCACGCAACGGCAATTGGAGATTTTGCACCACATCTGCCACAATGGTGGCCCACAGCCCGATGACAAAGAACGGCTGCTGGATGTGGGTTTCACCATGACGGAAACATCACTGTGCGGTCTGGGGCAAACGGCCGCTTCCGCCATCGTCAGCGCCATCAACCTGTGGCCGGAGTTAGTAGAGTAGAGACTGAGAGATTGGGAGATTAGAGACTATGCCTACTATTTCCCGTTTTTATGGTATTGTGGTGTTCATCAATTACCGTGATCATGCGCCACCCCATTTCCATGCACGGTATGGCGCACAGGAAGTGACTATTGAAATACAAACGGGCACAGTTACCGGGAAAATGTCTCGTCGTGCATTAAATATGCTGTTTGATTGGTTAGACTTGCATCGAGATGAATTAATGGATAACTGGAATCGGGCGCGGAATGGCGAACCTTTACAGGAAATCCCGCCCCTGTTACAGGAGTTAGCGATGTTCCTACACGTTAATCAAGTGCAGTACCTGAGTGATTATAAATTACGGCTGACGTTCAATGACGGGTTGGTAATGGATGTAGACTTGAAAGATGAGTTGCTTGGTCCTGTTTTTGAACCATTGAAAGATGTGCATTTTTTTCAACAGGTAGCCGTGAATTCTGAAACCAACACGATTGAGTGGCCCAATGGCGCTGACTTTGCTCCAGAATTCTTGCGTGAACTGGGCCATGAACTCATCCTTGCTTAAGGCAGGCCGCTCAAACCGATTACCGTTTACCGATAACCGATTGCGGAGAGAGCAATGAGCGAAACAGTTACTCTTAAAATTGACGGCCGTGAAGTCATCGTCCCTAAAGGCACTACCATTCTGGACGCGGCGGCGCAGTTAGGGATTGAGATTCCGGTGATTTGTTACCATCCCCACCTGACGGCCAATGGCTTGTGCCGGGTTTGTTCGGTGGATGTGGGCTGGCGGGTGCAGGCGGCGGCCTGTGTGACCCAATGCGCCAACGGCATGAATGTGGAGACACGCAGCGACGATGTCTGCCGGGGACGGCGCACCATCCTGGAAATGCTGGCGGCAACGGTGGAACTGGCCGAAGCACCGGAAATTTTGGCCCTGCTTCAGGAGTATGAAGCGGACGAAAACCGTTTTGCAGACGGGGCCAGGCGTACCGCGCCCATTCACGATGACAACCCGTTTTATATCCGCGACTATAACCAGTGCATCAACTGTTGGCGCTGTGTGCAGGTGTGTGCGGAGGATGCGCAGTATACGTTTGCCCTGAGTTTCGACGGCCGTGGCTTCCACACCCAGATCGGCACGTTTATGAACAAGGGGATGACGGACACCACCTGTGTCTTTTGCGGCCAATGTGTGGGCGTTTGCCCCACCGGGGCGCTGAAACCCAAACGGCAGTTATTATTGGAACAGGGGTGGGACCCGGATTCGATTTTTGAAGCCACCCGGCGGAAGCGGAAAAAGGTGAAGTAGTGCCAGGCACAGGGCGCGAGGTGGTGGCTTGCCGAATGGGTTTTGCCCTGTGCCTGGCACTGCCGCGTCCCTTGACCATCGTGCTATAATGAAGCGCGATGGCACCATCCGATTATCCCCCTATGACCCCCTCCCCCCACGCTTTGTGGGGCGATCTGGCAAATCGCCCTGCACTATAGGAGATATGCAATGAGCCTATCTCCGGCAACCCTGGTTACTTCTGATCGTGCCTGGCAAGAATGTCTGGCGCGGCTGCAATCGGAACCACGTTTTGGCATTGACCTGGAAGCAAACAGCATGTACGCCTACCGGGAGCGGGTGTGCCTGATTCAAATTTCCATCCCCGCGCAAGATTTTATTGTTGACCCGGTAGCCATAGAAAACCTGGACGGCTTAGGGCAACTTATTGCCAACCCGGCGGTGGAAAAGATTTTCCATGCGGCTGAATATGACCTGATGCTGCTCAAGCGGCAGTATGAGTGGCAGTGTACCACTCTGTTTGACACGATGTGGGCAGCGCGGATTTTGGGATTTGAACGGTATGGGTTGGCGAATATATTGCAGGAACTCTATGGCGTGGAACAAAACAAGAAACATCAGAAAGCGAACTGGTGTAGACGGCCGTTGACCCCCGACCTGCTCAACTATGCCCAATTGGATACCCACTATCTGCTGCCACTGCGCGATCATCTGGCGGCGCAATTGGCGGCGCAAAACCGCCTGGAAGAGGCGCTGGAAATTTTCGCCGATCAAACAAAAGTGGCGCCCAATGCCCAGGCTTTTGACCCCGACGGGTTTTGGGGAATTAGCGGCGCTTACGATCTGCCCCGCCAACAACAGGCGGTGTTGAAAGCCCTGTACGCTTTTCGGGATCAGCAGGCCGAACGCAGCAATCTACCTTTGTTTAAGGTGATGAGTGATCGGACGCTGTTGGAGATTGCCCAATCTTGCCCGGCTACATTGCGGGAACTGCACAAGATACATGGCATGTCCGAGGGGCAGGTGCGGCGGTACGGCCGTCAACTGCTGCCCATTATCGCTGAGAGCCAACAAGCCGAACCGCCCCGTTTCCCCAAACGCAATAACCGCCCCCCCGAAGAAGTGACTAACCGCTTTGAAAAATTACACACCTGGCGTAAAGAAAAGGCCCAGGCGCGGGGGGTAGAGTCAGACGTCATCCTCAGCCGGGACTGCCTATGGGCCATTGCTTTCAAGAACCCCCAACGGCCGGAAGAACTGAGCCAGATTGAACAGTTGGGCCAATGGCGGCGGCAAATGTACGGAACAGACATTATCAAACTACTGCAAAATCATAATGGTGGTTAGTAGCTCTACCAGCCACCAGCCACGAACCACAAGGTAAAACAATGAAAATTACATTTCATGGGGCGGTGCGTACCGTCACCGGCTCACAACATTTGGTAGAAGTAAACGGGCTGAAGATATTGCTGGACTGTGGTTTGTATCAGGGTTCACGCAAAGAGACGTATGAGCGTAACCAGCATTTGCCATTTAACGCCGCCGAAATTGACTTGTTGGTGCTGTCTCATGCCCATATTGACCATTGTGGCAACATCCCCAATCTGGTGAAGAGTGGTTTTCGGGGCAGCATTTTTTGCACCTATGCTACCCGTGACCTGGCGGCGGTGATGCTGAATGACAGCGCCCGCATCCAGGAATCAGACATTCAGTATTTGAACAAGAAGCGGGAAAAACAAGGCCAGCCGCCGTTAGCGCCCATTTATACTGTGCCGGATGCAACCAGGAGTTTGAATTCTTTTGTGGGCATTGGGTATGAACGGCCGTTTCCCATTGCCCCCGGTATCACCCTCACCTTTCACGACGCCGGGCACATCCTCGGTTCGGCCATTGTAGCCCTGGATATTGAAGAAGAAGATTCCCGGCGAGACATCCGGCTGGTTTTTAGCGGTGATCTAGGCCGATTTGACCGCCCCATATTGCGCGACCCCACCTTTATTACCGAAGCTGATGTGCTGTTGGTGGAAAGTACCTATGGCAACCGCCTGCATGAAGCGCAGGAAGACGCCAGCCACAAACTGGAAAGCATTATCCGGGAAACGTACAAACGGGGCGGCAAAGTGATTGTGCCCTCGTTTGCCGTAGGCCGTACCCAGGAACTCGTTTACCGGCTGCACCAGTTAGTGGAAAACGGCCGTATCCCCGCCAATTTGCCCGTGTATGTAGACAGCCCCATGGCCGTAGACGCCACGGGCATCTATCGCCTGCATCCAGAGGCATACGATGAAGAAATGTCTCAATTCCTGTCCGAAAACGGCCACAAAGACCCCTTTGGCTTTGACATGATGCGCTACACCCGCTCCACAGCCGAATCGAAGGAACTGAATACACGCAGTGAACCGGCCGTGATCATCAGCGCCAGCGGCATGGCCGAAGCCGGGCGTATTTTGCACCACCTGAAGAACAACATTGAAGACCCCCGTAACACCATCCTGATTGTAGGCTGGCAGGCGCCAGACACGTTGGGGCGGCGCCTGGTGGAACGGCAGCCGCGGGTGCGTGTTTTTGGCGAGGAGTATGAATTGAAGGCGCAGGTGGAGAAGATTAACGGCTTCAGCGCCCATGCCGACCGGGATGAACTATTGGCGTGGACGGGGCATTTTCGGGTACGGCCGTCGCATACCTACATTGTGCATGGCGAAGAGGAGGCGTCGCTGGCTTTTGCCAACTCTCTGCGCCAACAGCAACATTTTCCCGATGTACAGGTACCAGAGTTAGGCCAATCCTTCGTGGTTTAGCCCTACCTTCCTATCCACCATTGCGCCTAAATTTTGTATAGTAAGTTCATCGGGGCGAGCAGCGAACAGAAACAGAGCATTACAGCAATCACGTAGTTCAGAAATTGAGTAAATTCAGAAAGGGATATGGGGATGAAAGCTGGCGCTGGCATCCCCTGTTCGCGCTTTTTGAAGGTGTATGATGTTTCCAATTAACACAGGTATAACAGGCGTTGTAATGGTTAGTGGATTTGATGTACTTGAGTCGGATAAACAGCAGAAAAGCGATATGATGACACTGCGTAATCGCTTGAAGGATTTACAGGCGTGGCCGGCGGCTGGTGATGATCTGCTCAATCTGGTACCGGACTTCAACTGGCATCCATTACCCCTGACCGAATCTGATAACGAGTGGCTACCTCTGGTGGTAAGGGATTCGTTGCGGGGCGTAGATATTGGCTTTCAATATCCGGCCTTTTTTCAGAAATTGCTGACCAACCCCCGCTTGCGCCGCCTCTTTTTAAGCGAAATTGAACGAGCCACGTCGGCGCATTAAAGAAGATTGGAGGTTAGAGATTGAGAGACTAAACAATCTCCAATCTCCAATCTCTCCTCACCTATATCACCCCCAACTCTTTACCCACTCGACTAAATACCTCCAGTGCTTCTTCAATATCGGCTGGCGTGTGCGCGGCCGAATTCATCACCCGGATACGCGCTTTGCCCCGGGGCACGGTGGGGTAGCCAATAGCCATAGCAAAGACGCCTTCTTCAAACAGGCGGCGGCTGAACTGCTGCGCCAAAGGTGCTTCACCCAACATGACGGGCACGATGGGGGTCTGGCTGTGACCGGTATTAAAGCCCAGTTTTTGCATCCCTTCTTTGAAGATGGCGGCATTGTGCCAGAGACGGTCTACCAGTTCAGTGGACTCTTGCAGCAATTGGACGCCAGCAATGCAGGCGGCCACGTCGGGCACGGTCATGGCACTGGAAAAGAGAAACGGCCGTCCCCGCTGCCGCAACCAATCTATGATGACCTGTTTACCGGCCACCAGCCCGCCCACCACGCCAAACGCTTTGCTAAGGGTGCCGACTTCCACATCTACACGGCCGTGCAGCCCAAAATGGTCTACAATACCGCGCCCACCGCGCCCCAACACACCCTCGCCGTGTGCGTCATCCACCATGAGCAAGATGCCATATTCCTCGGCCACGTCACAGATTTTGTCCAGGGGGGCAATATCGCCGTCCATGCTGAAAACGCCATCGGTGATAATGAGGCGACGGCCGTACTCCGTCGTCGCTTCAATCTGGCGGCGCAAATCGTCTACGTCGTTGTGCGCATAACGGACAATGGTGGCCCGGCTGAGGCGGCTGCCGTCAATGATGCTGGCGTGGTTCAACTCGTCGGAGAAAATGACATCGCCTTTACCCACCAGGGCCGGAATGGTGGCCAGGTTGGCATTAAAACCGCTTTGAAAGGTGATGCAGGCTTCGGCATGTTTGAAGGCCGCTAACTGCTGTTCCAATTCCACATGCAACGACATGGTGCCGGCAATGGAACGCACCGCGCCGGGGCCAATGCCAAATTTGTCTATGGCCGTCTGGGACGCCGCCCGCAACCGGGGATGGTTGGCCAGTCCCAGGTAATTGTTGGCGCAAAAGTTGAGCAGGGTACGGCCGTCAATCACCACCCGGGCATCCATAGCTGATTCGATGGTGCGAATGGTGTTAAACAGACCCGCTTCTTTCAGGCCGGTCAATTCCTCTTCAATCCAGGTAGTTGTGCTTGTATTCATGGGGTTCTCCTTATAGATGATGGGCAGCCTGCCAATCCTTTAGCCGATTAACAGGCGCCCCTTTGTTTGTGGGAAAGTAATGGGATTTTACTTCAATCTGTTGTTAACTTGTTAACCATGTTTTAACCGATTCTTAACCGGCATACCCACCTGGCGAATTGACGATGTGTACAGTGGTAGGTATACTGCCGGTCTCATGAGCAAAGATGGCCTATTGTACGAGCCAGTGCTAACGCTCAATGCGAACTTTGAACCTTTGCACGTATGCAGCACCAAGCGGGCACTGATGCTCGTTCTCACCGGAAGAGCAGAAATCATCTTAAACGGCCGTGGTAAAATTCGCAGCAGCTCTGCCGAATTTGAAATCCCCTCGGTCATCAAGCTTGGTTACATGGTCAAAAGGCCCCATCCACGCATCCCCCTCTCCAAACGAGAAATTCTGCGCCGCGACAATTACACCTGCCAATACTGCGGGCGAAAAACATATACCCTGACGCTTGACCACGTCATTCCGCGCCATTTGGGTGGTCGTCATACCTGGGAAAATCTGGTAGCTGCTTGCGCTGCCTGCAACCGGCGCAAAGGGGGAGATACGCTAGAAAAAGTCAACATGCCCCTCCTGCGCCAACCGCACGAACCGAAGCCATCGGCCATGTACCTGTTTAGTCGCCATCTGGAGCAGCGTACTGAATGGATGCAGTTTATAGAGGGATGGTAAACTTAATTCTCCACCCGTTTACCGGCATTTTCTTCCGCCAGAGCCAGCATACGCTCAAACCCGGCATCAATTAAATCTTCAACTTCCGCCACCATGCGCTGGTACTCTTCCAACGGCCCGCCGTATGGATCGGCAATGTTGTAAGGGTTATCCACTATTTCGCTCAAAGTGAAAATTCGATCTCGAAACTGGGGAAATTCGATCTTGAGTGCCTCGACATGCCCTGTTTCCATGCACAAGACCAGGTCTGCCTGCGCCAACATCTTCTCATCTATCATTTTAGCGCGGTGCCGGCTGATGTCCATGCCCCGCTCCGCCATCAATTGGGCGCTAAACCGGGACGGGCCACGCCTGATGGTGGCCCACGTCCCGGCCGATTGCACAACCCAGTCAGATGGGGTACGGCCGTTGGCCTCCAATTTCTGTCTTAATAACGCGGCAGCCACCGGCGAACGGCATATATTAGCAGTACAGACAAACAAGATATGCGGCATGGCCTATACTTTAGCCAACAACAGCCATCCATACGACAGAAAAATGAGGTAACGGCCTAATCCTAACCCTAATCTAATGCTGGTTGCAGAAGACCATAGTTATTATCATGTCTTCTGTACAGTACATTCACCATCCCATAATCCGCATTAAAGAAAACAAAAAAATCATGCCCCAACAGCTCCAATTGATCAATTGCTTCCTCTGCCGTCATCGGCTTTAGCGAAAACTGCTTGGTACGCACAATTTTTGCTTCTTCACCTTCTTCAATATCTGCCTCTTCCAAAGGCAGCGGCTCACCCATAAACTCTTCACCATTACCACCCTGCCGCCATTTGCGCTGTGACTTACCACGATACCGGTTAATCTGGCGGTATAGCTTGTCTACCACCGCATCAACAGCGGCAAACATATCATTACTACGTTCCTCCGCCCGCAAAATCGTGCCCCGGTTGTCACGCACCGTTATCTGCGCCACCTGGCTGTCTACGGCACTACGTGTGTTTTCCGCCGAAAGATCAACACGTACCTCTACCAGGTTCGGCATATAACGATCAAGACGGGTTGTCTTCTTTTCCACATAATTTTGCAGTCTTGGGGTTATATCCAGGTTGCGTCCTTGTATCATTAACTCCATGGTTTTTCTCCCTTATGATATAGAATTTTCTACATTGCTCGTGCTAAACAATACCCTGATACAGCCACTGCGCCAGTTTCCAACAACACCTGGGCCGCAGCCGCTAATGTAGACCCTGTTGTACACACATCATCCACCAGCAACACATGTTTACCATTCAACTGACAACCATCAACAGCAAAAGCATTTTGCACATTTTTCGCTCTTTCTTCAGCATTCAGACCAACTTGTGGTACTGTAAATCTGGTCCGTCTCAGCAAATCTGGGGCATATACCTGCCTCGACTGTTGGCTAAACCATCGCGCCAAAAGCGCCGATTGATTGTACCCCCTTTTCTTTTCCCGATCAGGGTGCAACGGGATGGGCGCCACCATATCTACAGGGATTATCCATTCATTCCAGGCGCTCACCATCAGATCTGCCAGCACACGTCCCAATCCAAAAGCGCCTTCATATTTCATTTTGTGAATAATGGTGGAAATGGGTTCGGTAAATACCGTCGCCGCCCGAATTTGTTCCAAAGGTAGCGGGCGCTTCTTGCAGGCATCACATATGACGATCTGGTCAGAAACAACCAGCCGCCCACAACATGAACAGATTGGCTTTATTACCCATTGGATTTGTTGACGACATTCAGAGCATATCTGCTGGCCAACCTTCCGGCAATTGGCACAAACCGGGGGAAAGACCAAATCCCGCAGCGTCTCCATAAGCTCAACAAGCTTTGTTTTGGGGGATGCTGAATCAAGCGCCACTTCTTTTGCCCAACCACTCCCTTTTTAATATCTGGAAAAGGAAAATAGACCCTGTTACTGATAACGAGGGTCTAAACAAATGAGCGTAAGTTTAGCTACTAACCTCTTACACCTCTTACTGCCGAGCTTCTCAAAATCTGGAACAATGCAGGACCCAACAACACAATAAATATGGACGGAAAGATTAAGAACACCATGGGAAACATCATCTTCACGGGAGCTTGCTGCGCTTTTTCTTCGGCGCGTTGACGCCGGCGCACACGCATCTGTTCAGATTGGATGCGCAAGACCTTACCGATACCTACACCCAGTTGATCCGCCTGAACAACAGCGGCGATAAAACTGGTGACATCAGGCACGTCAATCCTGTCGGCCATGTCACGTAAAGCCTGCCGGCGTGATTTACCTAGCTGCATTTCATAGATAACCCGGCCAAATTCATTCGCCAGTGGATCATCCCACTTTTCATCCACTTTTTGCATGGCGGCGTTAAAGACCAGACCGGCATCCACACAAATCGTCATCAGGTCTAACGCATCGGGCAATTTCTTGATGACTGCCTGTTTGCGTCGATCTGCTTTTGAACGCAACAACATCCAGGGTATGAACCAGGCAAGAGCCACACCACCCAACGTAAAAAGAATGCGGCGGGACATAGGGGCATTGCCCTGGTACATAACAAAGAGAATAAATCCTCCCATGAGGACGGTGAATAAAATTCTCGCAGCAATGAACTCGGCTGCCCGCATATTGCGCGGGTTGCCCGCCAGTTCTAACATACGAGTGGTGCTTTCCAATGTTTGCTGCGGCGTATACCTGATCAAAAATTCACTCACTCTTCTCAGGAGCGGTATAAAAATTCGATCCGTAATCGGCATTGACAATTCAATTTCTTCAATTGAAACGATCTCTTCACGAGCCGCAAATTCATCAATACGCGCCGTCAATGGGTCTTCTTCGGCACGTCGCAACAAGACAACGCTAATAGCAATAACAATGACAGCTACAACCAATATGACGAGTATAAGTGGAAGTGTCATAAGAAATGTCTCCGCTTAACAAGACAGGAATAGATGAAAATTATCGGCATTAAACTTCGATTGAAACAATTTTACGAATAGCATACCAGCCGGAAGCAATCATGATAAAACTGGTACCAAGCATCAAGTAACCACACGGAATGACATTTGGCCAAAGCCAGGGAGCTTCTTTTACCCACAATTCAGACACATAACCCGGATTGATGAGATAAAGAACAAACCCCAACGCAACCGGTAAGAGGCTGATGATGGTGCCTGAAATACGCCCTTGCGCAGTTAGCGTCCGAATTTCGCCTTTAATGCGCACACGTTCCCGAATGGTAAAACTGATATTGTCCAGAACCTCTGCCAAGTTACCACCAACCTCGCGCTGGATGTTCACGGCCGTGATCACCAAATCCAGGTCTTCACTGGGCACACGCCGGTACATATTGTCTAAAGCCTGCGCCACACTCAACCCCAGCCGCACTTCCTGCACCACACGCTCAAACTCAGCAGACACGGGCGGTGGCAGTTCTGTAGCAATGGCCTCCATCGCCTGTAAAACGCTATACCCAGAACGCAGCGCATTCACCCACAAATTAAGCGTATCACTCAATTGGCTATCAAACGCCCTCATTCGGCGCGACGCCGCCATGTTGATATAGATAGGGGGTACACGCGAGCCAACCAGAAAACCAATAACCGCTAACAATCTGGAATTTTCCTGGGGCAAAAAATAACCCAGAGCAGCACCGATAAGCGCAAATATCACCATCAGCGCCAGGTATTCGGCAACCCTCAGCTTTACATCTGCCTTGGATATTTTTTCCTTGGTGGGCTGAAAGAAATTGCGCCCAGAAAGCGCCCGATCCATCCGATCTGCCACATCGGGACCGCCAGGTTTGCTTGCACCTTCTTCGGGAATATCCACGACAGTAGTAGTGGCGCCAACAAACTGCTCAAGACGCTCAACATCTTGTTTGCCGCCACTCGCTACCAGGGCAACAGCCGCCCCCGCGATCAAAAGAAACCCTGCCAGACCAAGAATAATAATCAAAGGAGTCACATCATCCTCCCTTTATGAATCAACCTAACGCCTTCTGGAGCCAATACCAAAGATGGAAGGCGGCAGCATAATGCCTGCTTCTTGAATCTTCCACATAAACTTGGGCCTCAGACCAGTAGGCCGCAGCCGGCCAATCACCTTACCGTTTTCAATATTCGTCTGCTCAAAACGGAAAATCTCCGACATGGTGATCACATCACCTTCCATACCCTGAATCTCGCTGATGGATACAACTTTACGGGACCCATCCCGCATTCGATCCTGCTGCACAATCAGATGGATAGCTGACGAAATTTGCTCACGAATAGCCCGGTGCGGCAAATCCATACCGGCCATCAAAACCATTGTTTCCAGACGAGATAGCATATCGCGTGGCCCATTCGCATGTCCCGTAGCCAGGCTACCATCATGCCCTGTATTCATCGCCTGGAGCATATCCAGCGCTTCCCCACCACGAACCTCCCCAACGATGATTCTGTCGGGGCGCATACGTAAGGAGTTCACCACCAGGTCTTGAATGGTCACTTCACCACGTCCTTCCACATTGGCGCTGCGTGATTCCAACGTCACCACATGATCTTGGCGCAACTGCAACTCGGCGGCGTTTTCAATGGTAACAATACGCTCATCATCTGGGATGAACCCCGACAAGATATTTAGCAGCGTCGTTTTGCCAGAGCCTGTACCCCCGGAGATCATCACGTTTAGTTTAGACACCACACACGCCTTCAGGAACTCCACAGCCTCAGGCGTAATGCTGCCAAATTCGATCAAATTTTCAATGGTAAATGGAATCTTGGAAAAAATACGAATCGTCAGCGTGGCGCCATTAATTGAAATGGGGGGAACAACAGCATTCACACGAGAACCATCCGGCAGGCGGGCATCCACCATCGGTGAACCTTCATCAATACGCCGACCCAACGGCGCCACAATACGATCAATGATGCGCAGCAGGTGATCATTGTCTTCAAACGAGACATTGGTTTTTATAATCTTACCCTTGCGCTCAATGTACACATTTTTGGGGCCATTCACCATGATTTCCGTGACGCCATCTGTGTGTAAAAATTGTTCAAGCGGGCCAAACCCCAGAATTTCAGCAACAATCGCCTCAAATAATCGCTGCTTTTCATTGCGCGTCAATACAATGCTTTCTTCGGCCAACATGGATTCAAACATTTCCTGTATGGTGACACGCACCTCAGATGTTTGTGTGATGTCCATACTGGGGTCAAGCTCGGCAATAAGTTTCTGTTGAACCCTGTTTTTCAAGTCCACATAGGCATCCCTTGAGCCCACCGCTGGTGACGCTCTTTTTACACGGAGTTCTTGCAGCTTCGATGGCTCTACTGTATGCGGTGCTGCGGGGGAGTCCTGATTTCGTTCAATTCGTTTTAATAATGACACGGTTAACCTCCAGCCTGTTCACGCTTCCCAAAAAATCGCCCGAAAATGCCACCCGAATCTTTTTGAGCGCCAACCTTGGCTTTGCCATCAGCCACCTGTTTACTAACCAGTTCGCGTCTGGTGTAATCGGCTAATTTGATCAGGGCGATGCTAACTGGATGCTTCTGATTTGGCCCCATCACCAGGGGAATGCCTCGATTGGCAGAAGTGCCTGCCGGCAGATCGGCTGTAGGGATTTCCATAATAATCGGCCGTTTCAAAATGTCACCGATATTTTTCACAGAAATACCCTGGTCTTCAGAAACCCGATTAACAACCAACCAAACTTTTGCCGCTTCATACTCCAGGCTTTCTGTTAAGTCCAGGAAAAGCCGGGCGTTTTTCAGGTTGGGCAAATTCTGCTGCGTAACGAGAATAATTCTGTCCGCAACATCAAGCATGGTTAACGTTTTTTCGGTTAGATATGACGATGTATCAAGCACCACAAAATCATAGGAAAGACGCAGCGTTTCCAAAAGGGACTTGATGTTTTCTTCGGTGATGACATCTGCCATTTCCGGTCTTGGGGGCGCCAACAAAACATTCAAATTACTTTTGTGGACTTGCACAACACTGCTCACCAACTCGGCATCAATTTCCCCTCTTTCACTGAGGTCAGCCAGGCTTGTGGCCCCTTTAAGGTCGAGCATGACGGCTACATCACCAAATTGTAGACTACCATCCACCAGGATGGTTTTTTGTCCGCGCCGGGCCAGGGTCACAGCTAAATTTAGGGCAACTGTTGTACACCCACTGCCGCCCTTTGGGCTAAAAACGGCCACGATTTTGCCTTCCGGAATGCCCGGAGCTTCGGCTGATGCCACGTTAGAGCTTGCCCTTTGCTGCCGGGAGGGGGCAATTTGAATATGAGGGCGTTTGGCGTGAACACGGCGGATAGCAGCAACTAATTCATCACCGCCAAATGGTTTGGTTAAGAAATCCCTGGCGCCGGCCATCATTGCCCGCCGCAAGTAATTGGGATCGCTTTGCACGGACATGATGATGATTTGGACGGAGGGGACGAGTTCTGTGATTTTCTGGCTGGCGCCTATGCCATCAATGCCGGGCATATTGATATCCATGAGGATAATGTCTGGCTGAAGCTGCTGCGCCATTTCGACAGCTTCTTCACCGGTACCTGCCTGCCCAATTACTTCGATATCTGACTCAAATTGAAGCAGCTTACGTACATTTTCCCGTGTTTCGGAAAGATCATCAACAATTAGTACACGAATATTTTCTGCCATTCTGTATCCAAAATTTGCCGATAGCGATTTGCTGAGGCCCTTATGAAAACATCTCTTCGTCAGGGTGATATCTGATCCGGGAAGAAACAGCTATACAATTCATAACATAACATAAATCAACTAACGAATTACGACCATCATACTATGTTCCTTTGCAAAGTCAATAGTAGAAGGGGCTTGCAGGTTTACATAACATGTAAGCCTAAATGTAAAAACAAAAGCCCTATCAGGGGATAGGACACTCAGGAGCGGAGTGTAAGTTCCATCATAGGTGTTGCCAATAGGAGGACGGTACTCAGAACACCAGAATTAACAGGAGCTAAAAAATTGATTCTGCATCATCAATGGGGATGACAAATTCAACCCTGGTACCCTGCCCCACGCTGCTTTGAATGCTCAAGGTGCCACCCAACATTTCGGTTCGCTCACGCAGGGTGGTCAGGCCAATGGTGCGATTGCTGCTATGGTTTAGCGCGTCATCTACATTGAAGCCGCTACCGTTATCTTCGACTACGGCCGTGACATGATCCGGCGCTAAATCCAACGACACATGAATCTGGCTGGCCTGGGCATGCGTCAACGCATTGGTTAACAACTCCTGAACATTCCGAAAAATGGTCACTTCAATATGGCTTTCCAGCCGTCTTTCCACGCCGGTAACCGTAATGGGCACGGGGATACCATTCTTCTCTTGAAAAGATTCCACATAGCGACGCAGCGTAGGCACCACCCCCAGGTCATCCAACATCATCGGCCGCAAATCAAAAATAAAATCTTTGACGTGATTAAAGGTAGTACCGGCCGAGTTTTTCAGGGCATTCAGTTCGGCGCGGGCGCGATCCGGGTTGACATCAAAAAAGCGTTGGCAAATTTCGGCCTGCAAAATGAAGTTGCTGATGGAGGAAGCTACACTGTCGTGCATTTTACGCACCAGGCTTTGGCGCACCGCCTCTTCCGTCTGGATTACACGGATAACGTTCGGTTGTTCTGGTGTGCCCCCCCGCCGGCCGCCAACAGTGGGCAGCGAGCCATAACCGGCCATATTCACCAGGCGGCGCTGAAATTCTGCCAGCCGTTCCAGGTTTCGTTGATCACTTTGAAGTTTTTCAAGCTGCCCCCGCATGGTATACAAGCGCACCTGCACATCATTCAAAGCCTCATAGGCTTCTTTAATATCCTGGCGTGGCAGAGTTTCAAAATTTGTCTCCAACTGTTTGGCGTAGCTGGACACCTGCGCATTGCGTTGCGCCAGCCGTTCCACTTCGGCCGTACTTTGTTTGATCAGGATGTCTATTTCCTTGAGGTCACGCTGTGTCTGTTCATAATCTTTTTGCGCTTCCTCAATAAAACCTTGAAAGGAAAGGTCTTCACCCAATGATGATTGTTGTAGCATGACTTTTCAACCTACCCTACGACGGTGTTATCGTGTACCTTCCAGACGTACCCAACCATGACGAAGCGCATAAACGGCCGCCTGCGTGCGATCATCCACCCGCAGCTTGCGCAAGATGGCCGTCATATGATTCTTCACGGTTTGATGGCTGATCCCCAGCTTGTAAGCGATTTCTTTATTGCTCAAACCTTTGGTGACATGTTCCAAAATTTCCATTTCGCGGGGAGACAGCGGCACAAATAAGTCTTCTGTATCACTGACCAGTGGCCCATTGAAACGGCCAATTTTTTGCTCTACCCAGGCCATTAACTCATCATAACTCATCGTCTTTTCGTCCACATAGTATTTGCCATCACGGACGTTGTAGATGATTTTGATCAGGGCTTCGGGCGTAATATCTTTGGGGCAGTAAGCGGAAGCGCCGGCGCGCAAGGCGTGGAAAACCTGCTCTGCGTCGTCGTAGCCGGTAATCATGATGACGTTAATGTGCGGGAGTTGAGCTTTTATTTTCCGGGTCACCTGCAAACCGTTGATGGTTGGCAAATTGATGTCCATCAGGATCACGTCCGGGTTTACCTCGAAGGCTTTTTCTATGGCTACCTCCCCATCAGCAGCTTCTCCGACGATTTTTAGCTGTGGGTCTGTTTCCAGCACGTCACACAAACCTTGCCGAAATAAAGGATGATCATCAACTATGAGTAATTTGACTTGATCTGACACTGCTTTTGCCCTCACTTTTCCTGGATTGGGAGTTTTTCACGTTATTTTGGTAGGTTCAGGTAGCGGTGTATGCAGGAATGCTACTTTACATATATAGGAGTAAACGCAGTATACCATGAAGATTTAGCCATTGGCAACAATGCAGTACCAGGGTCAGGTACTACGGGGCGCGAAGCTGGTACACGGCCATGTTGTTGATGCCTTGCTGCCGGGTAAGTGGAAATTCGGTGGTAAAGCGCAGCGTGGCATGGTCTGATTCGGTCACGGCCGTATACTGCCACCCCGGCGCCGTCACCAGATAATCGGCGTCACTGTCCAGCACATAGGCGGACACGGCCGTTTCATCGGCCAGCAGCGGGATAATCTCCGGCGTGATTAGACCGGCCAGATCGCGCAACGGCCGTTCGGCAAAATAGCCTATGGCGCCAATGTCATGGGTAGCAATCACCGCCTCGGGGGGGGTGTTTTCGGCCAGCCACCGCCCTACCGCCACCATCTCACCCTCGATAATGGCCACGTCGGTGGCATAGGCCACCGCCCCTTGCAGCAGGAAAAAGAGCAGCACAAAAACAAAGGTAAACTGCGCCACCTTTTGCGCCAGCCACAGACCACGCCCACCCCCTTGTCGCATAAAAAGCAGCAGCAGCCAACCGGCCAACCCGTACAATATCCACACCGGCAGCACGCCCAGCAGGTAACGGCCGTGTTGGTACGTCACCGGCAGTTTCCAGGCATACAAGAGTACGTGCCCGCCTGCCCACCACAGCGGCAGCGTGCGCGCCAACTGCCGGTTGGCCCAATCCGATCTGAGCGCCTGCCACCCGGCAAACAGCAAACCGGGCAGCAGCAACAAATGGGCGCTGCTCATGCCCTGCCAGCCGTCGGCCGGCCCCCCCAGACTCAACCAGAGCAGTTGCGCCAACCGCCAGCCGATAAACTGTTCCAACAGGATGGCATATTCGGTCTGTTTGGCGGCCATCGTGTTCGGCCAGAGGGAGCCATTGGCCCAGTAATTAAAAAGGAAATAAGGCAGCAAGGGCAGCACGGCCGTGCCCGCCACCGCCAATACCCGCTTTCCTCGCGCCCGCCAATCCCCAGGCTGCATGATCAACCCGAATAACACCAGCGCCACCAACACCACCCCCTCCGGGCGGGTGAGGATGAGTAAGCCGGAGAGGAAGCCGAGAAGGATCAGAGATTGAAGAGATTGGAGATTGGAGATTGGAGATTGGGAGATTGGGAAATTGAGAGATTGCCCGGTCTCCCAAGCACCCAATCTCTGCTCTTTCAAATACAGCGTCACAAGCTGCATCCCCAAGGCGGCAAACAGCAGGGTTTCCATGCCGCTGGTAGCCGCCCACAGCAGCGGCCACATCAAGACCAGGGTCAGCCCGGCCAACCAATCTTTAGCAGCCAGCGCCGGCCACAGTTGCCGCCAGGCGGCCATGGCCGCCCCGGCCAGCCAGAGCAGCGACAGGCCCCCCAGCAGATAAGTCCAGAACAAATAAGGGATACCCAACCAATAACCGAGAGCGAGCAGCATTGTCCACAAGGGGGAGGTGGAACCGGCGCTGGAAACGCCGGGTATGTATTCAAAACGGCCGTACCGCGCCAGATTGCGCGCGTACGTCTGGTGAATCCAGGCATCATCCAGCGGAAAACCCAACTGCCCCCCCGCCTGCGCCGAAACGCCCAGGAACAACCCTAATCCCACCAGACACGCCCCGCCCACTATTACCCAGCGCCTCATGATGTCCTTCCTCCTGGGAATGAATTCCCAGGCTGATACAGCCAGTGCGCTGAAGCGCACTGGTGGTGTTTCTCCCCAGACTTCACGGGGCTGCTGGCTCCAGGGCGAACAGTTTGTACGCCCCAAACCGTTCCACCAGCCTGATGCCGGGAACGGCTTCTTCCGCGTAAACCGGCGCAAGCGGCGGTGGGTGCATATCGTCCAGCACCAGATAATTGCCGCCATATCGCGCCGCCAGTTCTAGCAGCACCTCCGGCGGTTCGTTGGGCACACTCAGCGACGGCCGTCCCGTATGATAATAAAATCCCGGCGCATTCCCGGTGATGATGACGGCCGTGTCCGGCAGCACGGCCCCAATCTGGCGCACAATCACCGGGTCAATATCCTCCGTCGTGCGCAATGTACCCACGCTGATAATCAGCGCCAGCCCCAGGAACATGCCAGAAAAAATCTTTTTGGCCCGTTGGGGCTGCCAGTGGGGCAGCCGGGCGGCGGCAAAATCTACGGCAATGTCAATGCCCCCCGCCGCCAATACCGTCATCCAGGGCCAGATGGCGGCCGAGGAATGCAGCAGCCCGCCGCGCTGCCCCGGCCAGGTGAAAACCAGGCTCATGGCCGCAAACAGCCCCAGCGTGTACCAGGTGAACGGCCGTAACAGCGGCCACTTGTCCGGCTGCCGCCCCCATTTGATCCACGCCCAAAATATGAAAGGAAAAAGGAATAACAACGTGCTGACGGCAATAAACGTTTGCGCCGCCAGATTAATACCTTGCAGCCGTGACTGCAATAAGGCGGGCCAACCGGCGGCCAGTAAATGTTGCAGGTCAAAGGTACGGCCGTAGGCAAAAATATCGTTATATTGCGTCAGGAACATGGTCTGCGTACCCGCGGTGGGCAGCGGCCGACCAAATACTTGCATATTGTGGGCAAACCACCAGCCCATTACCAGCAGGTAGCCGGCCAGAAGAAGGAGTAATTGGGAGATTGGCGGCGGGGACGCCGCGAGATTGGGGGAATTGTCCTGAGCCTTGTCGAAGGATTGGGTAATTGAGCGGTTTCGGTACCAGTCACGCAAGGAGAAGAGCCACATCAGGCCGCCGACGAGGAGAAACAAGAGACCATCGGCGCGGGTCAGGTGAGCAGCCCCGGCCATGAGGCCCGCCAACAGCCACCAGCGCCCCTGCTGGCGCACGTGCCCCCAGGCCAGAAAGAGCAAACAGGCGCTGCCCGCCCAGGCAAAAGGGGTAAACGTGGTAGGCTGGTTGAGAAAGCGGCTGTAATATCCGCCCACGGCCGTGAACAAACAGGCCACCCACACCTGCCATCGCGCCTGGGTAAATTGCAGGCTGATGCCATACGTCAGCAGCGGCAGCAGCCCCGCCAACAGCCAAAACGGCGCCTGCGCCGCCCGAAAACTGTCGGCCACCGCGTACCCCGCCGCCGCCAACAGCGACGGCAGCGGCATCCAATAGGAATGGCTGGGCGCGGGCAGCCCGGCAGGATCATCCAGATATTGCCAGATCACCTCTTCCGTAAAACCATACCCTCCCGCCAACCGCTGCCCGTTGGTGGTGTAGTAATAGGCGTCCATATAGGACGGATGATCCATTTGCAGCGCCCAAAATCCCTGCATCAACAGGCCAATCAGCGCGATCCACAACCAATCACGCCTGATCCAGGTGGGAGGGGCAATTTGAGTTGCACTCATTTTGTTCTTCAACGCGGGGCAGCAGATAGGTAACAAACAAGTGGATAGACGAATTGGCCCATCCGCTTATTGGCTCTCAATCCGCTGCCCGCACATAAATCTGCGCCAATTCGTCCTGGTATACCTGCCGCCAATCGCCGCTGGCGGCCAGAACCGTCAGCAGGGGTGAATCGCGCTCCATCAGCACATAGGTCACGGCAAAATCGTCCAGTGGCGCCCGCCACTGCGGGCCGGCGTCAAACGCCTGGCGGTAATAAAAGAGGAAGTCGTCGCCGTAAACATCGGCACGGCCGTCTACAAACACCGGCAGGCCGCGCCAGATTAGATAACCGCCCCAGTTGTAGCTGTTATACCCACGTTCTTGCGCCAGACCGTTTGCTTGCAGAAAATCTACCGCCGCCGCCGGATATTGGGCAGCTACGGCCGTCTCATTTTCCGCCACCTGATTGGCCGTCCAGCCCAACGCGCCCACAATGGCTACCACCAGCACGATCACGTTCAAAGTTGCCATCAGCCGGGTGGGTTGGGGTTCCTTTGCGTCGCCGCTGAGGGTGGGGTACACGGCCGTGCCCGCCAGCGCGCTCAGGCCATGCCGGGCAATGATGGGCGCGGCCACAATGGCAAACAGGGGAATATGCCGCGCCGAGAGCAGTCCCGCCGCCCCCGTACCCAGAAACAGCAGCAAATCGGTAAACGTCACCCGCCGCTGGCTAAACACAAAACCCAGCACCCCCACCGCCAACATGCCCGCAAACGGCCAGAAAAAGGTCAGATGAAAATCCGGCGAGTGCCACTCTTGAATGTACGCCTGCATAGCCGAGCTGCCCAGGGTGAAAAAGGGGTATATCCACAATTCCGGGCCGTTCGGATTGAGGGCGGCGACGAGGAAAGAGAGAATGGTGATCACCAACAGGCGGCGAATGGTCGGCCAGGGCAGGGTGCGCTCGTCCGTTTTGTGTAGCCACTGCTGCGCCGCTTCCCCCACCACGTAGGTACCCAACAGCACCACGCCCAGCAAATAGCCGCTATGAAAATTGGCCCACAGCAGCATAAACAGCGGCAGCAGCCACCACGTCCACAGCGGCAACTGTTTATCTTTAACGCGCTCTACCTGGAAGACAAACACGGCCGTGAACAGCAAATTAAACATCTGTGGTCGCGCCCCCCAAACAATGGCCGAAGTAATGGCGGCTAATAAAACCACAAAGGCCGCCAGGTACGGCCGTCCGGCACACGCCCCATACACCAGCCCAAACGTCAGCATCACCAGCACGGCCGTGCCCAGGATTAGCCCGGCAAAACCACCTGCCTGGTACACCAGCCACATCACCACCTGCGACAACCACTCATGCGTTATCCAGGCATGGTCAGGAACCGTAAACGAGAATACGTCCAGGCGCGGGATGCCATACTGCAAAATGTACTCCCCCGTGCGCAGGTGCCACCACATATCGGCATCCAGCGTGGCGCGCACCCCCATCACAAAGAGGGCGACGAAGAACAATCCTTCAAACAATCTGCGTATGCTCATACCGGCTACAAACCAGCAAACAACGGAGAGCGGATAAGTCCCCACCGGGTCAGGCGAAACAGCAGCGAAACCTTGAGCACGCCAAAACCATAAACGGTGGAATTTTTGAAGTTAATGGATGAAGAATCCTCCATATAAAGCGTGGGGCAGGTGATTTCGCCAATGCGATACCCGGCATAAATAATTTGCGCCAACATCTGATTATCAAAGACAAAGTTATCGGAATTGTCCGCCAGCGGCAATTTTTCCAGAATTTCCCGCGTAAAACCACGATATCCGGTGTGGTATTCAGATAATTTGTAGCCGATGATGAGATTTTGCAGCAGCGTCAGCACCCGGTTGGAGATGTATTTGTAGAGGGGCATCCCTCCTTTGCGCGCCCCCACGCCCAAAATGCGCGAACCTAACACACAATCAAACAGCCCTTCGGCCATCAGGGAAGCCATGGCGGTGATCAGTTTGGGCGTGTACTGGTAATCAGGGTGCAGCATGATCACAATGTCCGCGCCCAGTTCCAGGGCGGTGCGGTAACAGGTCTTCTGATTGCCGCCATAACCGGTATTTTGTTCGTGAACAATGGTGCGAATGCCCAATTCGCGGGAAACTTCCGCGGTGTGATCACGGCTGGCGTCATCCACCAGCACCAGGTCATCCACAATATCGTGGGGAATTTCGTCATAGGTGCGGCGCAGAGTTTGTTCGGCGTTGTACGCCGGCATCACCACAACCACTTTTTTGTCTTTGATCATAATTGTCGGGAGATTGGAGATTGCGCAATCTCCAATCTCTAGTCTCCAGTTTCCGGCCGTCTTGCATACACCGTAAATAAATCGCCAAAATTCACAGGCACGGCCGTGCCGCCCAACCGTAATCCATGCACCAGCTTCGTCGCCGCCGCGCCTAGATGCCGGCTCAGCCCGCCCAGGCGCGAGGCCACATAATTCAGCCGCAAATACCGCCCTTGCGCCCCCGACCAGACCACTTCAAACCCGTTCTGGTGCAGCATCTCCGCCAGGGTGCGCCGACTAAAATACTGCACGTGCATATCCATCAACCAGGGCCAGCGTGGCCCCATCAGCCGGGCTGCCAGGCTGCCAATATCCATTGTATGCACCACAATCCAACCGCCGGGCCGCAGCAGCCGATATGCCTTTGCCAGTTCGCCAGAAGGGTCGGCCAGATGTTCAATCACATCCCACATGGTGATCACATCAAACGCCATCGGCCGGAGTTCGGCATGATCTAGTGTACCGTGCAGCACCGGCAGCCCGTTCGCCTGGGCCACACTGGCTCCCCAGGCCGAAGGTTCCACGCCGCACGCCTGCCAGCCATTGGCAATCGCTACCTCCACAAAAACGCCAATGTACGCACCCACATCCAGCAGGGTGCGGCCCGAAGCCACTTCGGGTTTGCCGTTGGCCGGGCCGGTAAATTTCTCCATGGCCTGCAAATGTTTACCAAAGGTCAGCTCCCGCCCCAGTCGTTCTTCCACGTAGGTGTTGTCTTCAACGGCCGTGTACGCCGCCAACAATTCCTCATCCGTCCACCGGGGATTGGCATAAATATGCCCACAATGATTACACTGCACAATGCGCGCATGACTGCCATACCCGGCATGTGTACAAGAAAACGCATCGGCGACCAACACCTGATGATTTTGCCCAATAGCTGCATACTGCCCGGTAGCCGGATAACGCACTTTGTAATCATCGTGACCACACAAATTACATCTTACATCCATCATGATAGCGAAACAGGCACCTCCGGCCGGCGTGGCTCCCGGCGGCGCAGTCGCCGCACAAACAGGCGAAATACCGTATACTGCGCCTTAAAGACTTCATTCCGGGAAATTTTGGTTTTCCCTTTGCGCCGGTCCTCAAAAATAATGGGCACTTCCCCCACCTGCCAGCCTCGCCGCTGGCACAAAAATAGCATTTCTACCAAAAAAGAATAACCGCTGGAGAAAATTTGCTCCAGCGGTATAGATTCCAAAACCTCGCGCCGGTACAAACGGAAACCGGCCGTCGCATCCCTGGCCTTCAAGCCCAACAGAAAACGGGCCACAAAGTTAGCGCCCCGGCTCAACATCACCCGTTTCCAGGTACAATTTTGCTGCCCACCACCAGGCACATAACGGGAACCAATGACCACATGTTTATACCGGCTCATCTCAATCATCGCTGGGATATAACGCGGATTATGCGAGAAATCCGCATCCATTGTCATCACGTTGCGGGCGCTAAGTGTAATGGCATAACGGAAGCCGGCAATGTAGGCCGTACCCAGCCCCATCTTGCCCGGACGATGCACCACGTGTACCGCTTCTGGATATTGTCTGGCCCAGTCATCGGCCAATTTGCCCGTACCATCGGGAGAATTATCATCCACCACAATAACCCCTACCGGTACCGGCAGACCAAGCAGTTGCGTGAGCAGCTCGTCTATATTGTCAACCTCGTTGTAAGTAGGAACAATTACAAATGTGTCTATGGCGCTCATATGCGTCATGTCTCCTCATAAACCGGGCGATTGTAGCCATTTTGCCAGGGGTGGGCAAAGGGGCACAGGCAATTGGGTATAAAGTCATATGCCTGCCCACTCATTGACAAATTGTTACCAGGCGCCCATAGTGAGGTAGAATTTCACGAAGTCTGAGAAGTTGCCCTTCTCACTATGAAGTCATAAGGAGTATCTATGACCCACCCAA
This sequence comes from Anaerolineae bacterium, assembly GCA_019637635.1. Lineage (GTDB taxonomy): Bacteria > Chloroflexota > Anaerolineae > Promineifilales > Promineifilaceae > CAADGU01. The sequence continues at coordinate 16,375 of JAHBVI010000049.1, read as the reverse complement.
TTAAAGCTGTATTTTTTGATCTGGATGGAACCCTTCGCATTCCATCGCCGGGGCCAACGGCCGCGTTTATTCACTTTGCCCGCTCGCTGGATATTGAAATTCCGCCGGCAGCCGAACACCGCGTGAAAGTATGGGCGCACGAATACTGGGGCCATGAAACGCTGGTGAAGCAAGATATGGAGCAGTATGACATTGATGGCTTTTGGATCAACTACTCTAAACAATTACTGGAAAAAGTAGACGCCCGGCAGGATTTGACCACACGGGCTACCCTGGTGCGGCAGTGGTTTGATACGGAGTACAAACCGCAGGTGGCCTGTGCGCCGGGCGCCAAACAGCTTTTGGCGGCGCTGAAACAGGCTGGTTACATTGTGGGACTGATTTCTAATCGTCCCCAACCGCTGCATGACGATGTAACGCAGCTTGGCTTGAATGAATTTTTTGATTTGATGTTGGCTGCCGGTGAAATTGGCTATTGGAAGCCGGATCCCAAAATTTTCTGGCACGTCATATCACGTTTTAACGGTTTACGCGCCGAGGAATGCCTGTATGTGGGGGACAATTATTTCGCCGACGGCCGTGGCGCGGCGGCCGCAGGCATGGTACCGGTGTTGTATGACCCGGAAGATTTATATAAGGAATCGGGTTACCCCGTTTACCGGCGTATCCGGCACATGACTGATGTGCTGCAAATTTTGTCAGAGAATGGCCTCAGGTCGGCAATCGGTAATCGGTTGTTCAGTTAACGATCACCGCGATCATCTGCTCACGCCGGGCAAATCACCTGAAATAAGCCCTTTTTGAATGGCCTCTTCTACAGAGAGGCCTTTATTTTGGTCCTCGTTCTCTGTTTCGGAGAAATCCAGCACATCATCCCAAAATGCATCTACGTCCGCGCCCACGTCAACTGCGCCACCTGCCAACAAAGCCGCCAGCTCATCGGCGCCTATATCCAGTGCGGCCACCGGCGCCTCCACGGGGGTGGCGGGCGCTGTTTCCGCGCCGATGATGGTGATGTTCACCGGTAGATTTTCCGCCGGGGCTAATTCAAATTCCTCTGGCTCTTCTACTTTTGGCAGAGGTACGGGCATTGGTTGGGTGGGCGGCTCGACGACCGGCTGGGGGGTAACGGCCGACCGTGGTTTTTCAACCGCTCTGGGCAGTGGCGTTTGTTTGAGGGGAGCGGGCACGGCCGTTGCCGGCAACAATACCTGCAAATCCTTAATTGCGCGCTGGGTAAACACCCAGATGGTGCCAATGCGGCCCCGCCGGGCCGCCGCGTCAAAAAAGAGGGTCAGGAAATACTGTTCACCAATGTTGGCGCAGTACAGTTCCAGACGCGAACCGGCATGATATTGCAGCGTAAATGGCTCCTTACTGCCAATCTCCCGCGCCAACAAAAAACTGTCGCTGACGTTGCGGGCAATAATGGCCGCCAGCTTGTCCTGGTCAATTCTAGGCCCACTGCCCACACTGTGCAGCACCTGCCCATGAATGGCCGACAACACCAATTGCAACGCGCCGGTATCCACCCGCAGCGTTTCCAGCCGTTTACGCAAGTCATCGGTCATGGTGAAGGGGGTCACGGCCGTAGCCGCCGCTATTGGCGGGACTGGTTCATCACCGTGAAGGGCTTTGTTGACGGCCGTTAACACATCATCCGTATCCAGCGGCTTCTGAAAATACTGGAAGACCTCCAGATCGGCCGCCTCTTTACGTCCCTGCGCCGTTGCATATGCCGTAATCATAATCACCGGCAAATTCAACCCCAATCGCCGCGCCCGGCGAATCAAATCAAACCCACTCATCCCTGGCAAGCGCACATCGGTAATCAACAAATCAAACACCCCCCGGCGCAGTTCCAGCAACCCTTCTTCTGCCGAAGGTACCGCCAATACTTCATAATCCTGGCTGGACAATTGCAGCATGGAGCGCAGAAACTCCAACATCTCAAAATGATCATCCACCACCAAAATATGTTTCACGTCCGCCATACCATACTCCACCAATTATCACCTGCTATGGCACTCATTATAGAGGGTAAGTTACCCAGAAGACAACAATACAAAATGACCCGCAATTGCGGGTCATCACTTCAAAACGGCAGCGGCACAACCTTGCGCCTATTCAACCTCAGCGACAAAGGCCACATTACTCTGCCGCACTTTATCAATCGTTAGCTTACTGGCGCCCTTCTCCCCGGTTTCCAACAACCAGCAGGCCGCATAATGCTCATTCCCATAATCCTTAAACGGTGGGGTTTCCTGAGAGCACTTATCAAAAGCCAATGGGCAGCGCGTATGAAAACGACAACCCTTAGGTGGATTCAGCGGGCTGGGCACCTCTCCCTGCAAAATTACACGCTGCCGCTTCAGCGTCGGATCAGGAATCGGAATAGCCGACATCAGCGATTGGGTGTAAGGGTGCAGTGGATCTTCATACAGATCGTCCCGCGAAGCCATCTCCACCATCTTGCCCAGATACATCACCCCCACCCGGTCACTAAAATGCTCCACCACACTCAGATTATGGGCAATAAACAGGTAAGTCAGGCCAAAATCACGCTGCAGCTCCTTCAGGATGTTCAACACCTGCGCCTGAATAGAAACATCCAGCGCCGAAACCGGCTCATCACACACAATAAACTTGGGCTGCAAAGCCAATGCCCGCGCAATCCCAATACGCTGTCGCTGTCCACCCGAAAACTCATGCGGATAACGCCGCGCGTGTTCCGCGCGCATACCCACACGAGTCAACATCTCCACGACAATATCGTAACGTTCCTGACCACTTTTATTGGTGTGAATACGCAGCCCCTCAGAAATGCTTTCACCAATTGGCATACGCGGGTCAAGTGATGAGTATGGGTCTTGAAAAATGATCTGCATATTACGCCGCATCTTTTTCATTTCCGATGCATTCAGCGTAGACAAATCCTTGCCATCAAAAATAACGTGGCCATCTGTAGGTGGGATCAAATTTAAGATAGTACGGCCCACCGTCGTCTTGCCACAGCCAGATTCTCCCACCAAACCCAGCGTTTCCCCTTCATAAACAAAAAAGGAAACATCATCCACCGCCTTAACCCAGGCGCGTACCCGTTGCAGCAAACCGCCGCGCACGGGAAAGTATTTCACCAAATTGTTTACTTCTAATAATTTACGTCTTTCCTGTGAAGCGCTCGTCCCGTTTTTCTTTATTTCGTCCGCCATAATAGTTATTCTCCTCAGCCCTCTTACTCACTCACTCACTCACTCAAACAACCAGCAGCGGGCCGTATGACCCGGAGCAACCAGTTTCAATTGCGGTTCTTCTTCAGTGCATTTGGTCAACTGGTTCTCAATGCGAGCCAGGCATCGTGGCGCAAATTTGCATCCAGGTGGTAGATCGACCAGATTCGGTACCGAACCAGGAATGGTGGTCAACTCTTTGTCCGTCTCTCCCAACACCGGGGTCGAGCCAATCAGTGCGGCCGTATACGGATGCTTGGGCGACTGGAACAACTCTTTAACGGGCGCTTCTTCAACCACACGGCCGGCATACATCACGGTTACCCGGTCACACATCTCCGCTACCACACCCAGATCATGCGTAATCAAGATGATGGAAGTCTCCATTTTTGACTTCAAATTACGCATCAGGTCTAAAATCTGGGCCTGAATGGTTACATCCAGGGCAGTCGTAGGTTCATCGGCGATCAACAATTCCGGCAAGCAGGCCAGAGCCATCGCAATCATCACACGCTGCGACATGCCGCCCGATAACTCGTGCGGGAATGCCTTAATGCGTGACTCAGGCTCAGGAATACCGACCATAGCCAATAGTTCAATAGCCCGCTTTTGCCCGGCTTCTTTACCCAAATCTTGATGAATGTCCAAAACCTCAGACAATTGGTCGCCTACACGAAAAACAGGGTTTAAGCAGCTTTGTGGCTGTTGGAAAATCATAGAAATACGGTTTCCCCGTATTTTGGTCATGGCGGATTCCGGCACCTTCAAGATGTCCTCACCGTCAAAAACCACTTCTCCTTCCAAAATTTTCCCTGGCTGCCCAATCAGGCGCATGATGGAAAGAGACATGACGCTCTTACCGCAACCTGATTCGCCCACCACCCCCATGACTTCACCCCGTTGGACGGTCAAATCCACCCCGTCAACAGCCCTGACCACACCGGCTTCGGTGAAGAACTGCGTTTTTAGTCCTTTGATTTCGAGGATGTTATTGTTGTTTTGCTCCACTTCTCTCTACCTTCTTCCCTAATGTGCCTATAGCTTCAGACGTGGGTCTAAAGCGTCCCGTAAACCATCACCTAAATAGTTGAAAGATAATACGGTTATAAAAATGAGCATACCCGGATACAACGCCTTCCAGGGCGCCATGAACATATCTTTTTGAACATCTTGCAACATGTTGCCCCATGTAGCGACCGGGGGTTGCACACCAAAACCCAAAAAGCTCAAGGCCGATTCCAGCAGAATAACACCCCCTAAACCCAATGTGGCGCTGACGATGATAGGGGGGATGGCGTTGGGCATCATGTGCCGGGTAATGATCTGAAGATTACTCATGCCCAAGGCGCGTGATGCTTCGGCAAATTCCATATTGCGCAGCTTGAGTACTTCGGCCCGCGCCAGACGGCAGGCGCCCGTCCACCCCAGAAGGGCCAGGATGACAATGATGATGAATGCCTGACTCCATTCGGGGGGTAAAAACGAAACGCGGATGTTGCGTAAGAGTGACGACAATACCAATAACAAGGGGAGGGAGGGGAGAATGATGATGAATTCGACAATGCGCTGAATAACGCTGTCTGCCCAACGGCCGTAATAACCCGACACCGCCCCAATAAACAAACCAAAGGTCTCGGCAATCAATGTAACCGTAAAGGCGATAGTCAATGACAAACGGCCGGCCACCATCAAGCGATATAACACATCCCGCCCCAACTCATCTGTTCCCAGCGGATGCTCTCGTGATGGCGGCATATTCCGCGAGGCCAGGTCTTGTGTGTCCCGGCTGTAATTCATGTATTGACCACGGGAAACATTATAGTAGGTACGGCGCGCCATGATTTCTGGGCCAAGTATGACAACTACAATTATTGTGGCTAACACAATCAAACTAGCTGTCGCCAATTTGTGCCGGCGTAACCGGTTCCAATAGGTGATAATCAGCGGCTCTGGTTTACCGGTAAGCAGCGCCTCAGACTGGAGAGCATCAATGTCAATCTTACTAACGGTCATAGGAGTTCTCCCTCAAGTCAGAAACCAGGTTTTGATGAAAAACCTGGTTTCTTGTTTCTCGCATGAATTAACCAAACCGGATACGTGGGTCTACAATTGTATAGAGAATATCACCGATGAGGGTGGCAACCACCACTAAAATGGCGGTAATAAACAACAAGGCCATGACAATAGGCCAGTCATCACGACTCAACGCATCAATATACAATCGCCCCATGCCTGGATAGTTAAAAATCGTCTCCGTAATGATGGCGCCGCCGAAGATACCCGGTATCTGGAAAACCACAATGGTAATAATGGGGATCAAAGCATTACGGAAGGCATGTCTCATAATAACGGCGCGTTCCCGCAGCCCTTTTGACCGGGCAGTGCGCACATAATCCTGGCGCAGCACTTCCAACATGGAAGAGCGCATATAGCGGCTCCAACCAGCCAGGTAAAGCAGCGTCAGTACCATAACCGGCAATACTAAATGGATGGCCCGATCCGCCAGGGTATAGGGCTTTATATTCAACACGTCTTGAATGCTGCCGGGCAGCACCCGTTGTGTAAACACGTCTCCGGTGGGGAAATAAGGCAACCCCCACCGTTGAAATTGCAGGCCAAACAGAATAATAACCAGCAAACCAAACCAAAATACCGGCATGGCAATGCCAAAAAAGCTAAACGTTGTAGCCACATAATCCAGCACTGAATATTGTCTCACGGCAGAAATGATGCCAATGGGAATGGCAATAACCAGTGAAACCACCGTTACCGTTGTCATCAAAATGAGGGTATTGGTCAGGCGGCTGCCAATAATGGAAGTAACTGTTTGCCCGCGCGCCAAGGCCCAGGACTCGCCCCAATCCCAACGCAGCACACCTTCACGGCATGGCGCGCGCTTGGCCGGATCCGCACCTGCATTGGTGCCACTGGCTGCCTGACAGGTGGGTGACTGATAATCACGCCAGGTACCGGTGATAAACAAGTTGTTTTTCGCGTCCGGGTTACCAACAACATCACCCACTTCATCCAGCCAATCTTCACCAAACAGCCAGGTCAGATAGGCCAGGTACATGGGCTTATTCAGGCCCAGCGTTGCCTCTATCCGGGCAATTTCTTGCGGGCTGAGCCGACTTTTGGCATCGGCTGCCAGGTTCAGGCCAGACAAAGGGCCACCGGGTACCGCATTTAACATGAGATAAATGGCAATCGTGGCCAAAATAACCACCAATACCATTTGAAATGCCCGTCGTATGAGATAATTGGTCATCGGATACCTCCTGGCAAGAGCTAATCTTGCCTGAATGGGTTAACTAACCCGATATTGGTTCAATCTTTATGAGTGAACCAATCTAAACCCTATTCGTTTATGAGTGCGTGCATGTGGATGCGGCCAAAAGCCAGTGATTGATAAAATGATTGATGGGAGGAATCGGGAAATAGTGCATCCATGGCAAGATTGTATCAAAGCACATGGAAGAAACCAATAAAAATACAATTAGTGGCAGCGCCATCTCTGGCGCTGCCACTAACTACTCATTCAAACCACCGCATTACTGCTGAATGTCAATCTCGAAGATGTTGAACATTTCAGAGTTCTGGGTTGGGTCAACGAAGAAGTTCAGGATTTCCGGTCGGGCTGCGGCCACTTTCAGACGCAGGAACAACGGAATAACCGGCACATTCTCGGAGAAGATGATCTGAGATTCAATGTGCCCATCTTCGTATTCGGGGGTGCCTGGCAGGGAACCGATGGCTTTCTGGCAGGCGGCATCAAAGTCGGCGTTACGCCAACCGGTGTTGTTCTGGCCACCCCAGGCTGACGGATAGAGGGCATTGCCATTTTCGTCTACAGCTTCCGGGTCGCCAGGAACGTTCCACCCACCGTACAGGCTGCAGGAAGGTTCAACGCCGGTTAACCAGGCAAATTCGCCCAGGTCATATTTACGGCCAAACAACACACCTTCCGGCCCATCAGCAAACCATTCACCGGCCGGCGGGTAATACAGTTCTACCTGAATACCACACTGGGCCTGGTTTTCTTTGAAAATCTGGGTCAACTGCTGGCGCATAGCATTACCGGCGGTGGTGCCCAGGGTGATGACGAAGGGCTGGCCATCGGTGTATTCACGGATACCATCACCATCGCTGTCCACAAAACCAACTTCGTCGAGCAGGGCATTGGCCGCTTCCACGTCATAGGGCCATTCGGTCAGACCCTCAGTGGGGTAGAGCGGATGCACGCTGGGGACATAGGTGTGGATGATTTCGGAACGGCCGTACATGATGTTGTCCACCATGCCCTGGCGATCTGTACACATGGTCATGGCCTGGCGCACGCGCACATCGGCAAACCAGTCGCGGTATTCGGGACGGCTGCGATATTCGTCCACCGGGTCAAGGTTGAAGTCAATGTGTTCGTACACGGTACCGGTCTGGAAGAACGGCACGAGCAAACCATTGTTTTCCGCCTCGATCAGGAACGGGGCTTCGTTGGTGGACATACCATCCTGCGTACCAATGTCGCAAGCGCCGGAGAGCAGCTGGGCAATCAACTGATTGGTGTTGGGGATGAATTTGTAGGTAACGCTGTCCAGATAGGGCAGGCCTTCAGCAGCCCGGTAATAATACGGGTTTTTCACCATGGAAACGCGGTCACCGGCTACCCATTCGGTGATCATGAACGGACCATCACCAACCGGCATACGGCTGGATGCTTCTTCTGTCAGCAGTTCGGCAGCGGTGAAACCACCCCACAGATGCTCAGGATATGGCGCCCAGAAGTTGGTATAGTAGGTGGAATCCATGAAACCGGGCAGGCCGGTCCAACGGACAGACAGATCGCCGGTAGCTTCGTAGCTGGCAGTACGTTCGAAGGTGTATTTACCCTGGGGCGTGTCGGGATCGCCAATGAGCTTAAAGCTGTAAACAGAGTCGCTGGCTTTGACCGGTTCACCATCTGAATAGACACGGGGCTTCATGGTAAAGTCCACTACCAGTTGCTCCAATGTGACCGGGCCACCATCAAAGGTGAATTCTTCACCGGCTTGATTCTTGACCGTCACGCCTTCACCCCAGGCCACAACGGTGTCGGTAGCATCGCGCACCAGGTCGCCAGGCTGCACTTCAACTTCCACCAGTTGGGCATCACCATCGGCCAGGCTGGGAACCTTTTCCAGACCTTGCGCCTGATAGTCGTAAGACAGGGTGGTCAGGTTGTTTTCATAAACGGCGTGCAACACGGCAGACATCGCCAGCATGGAACCACCGTAGGGATACAGGGTGGTGGGTTCCTGGGCCATGCAGACAACCAGGTCTTTGGGCTTAACTTCGGCGGGGGCAGCCGTGGGCTCAACCACGACAGTTTCTACCACGACGCGGGTAACTTCTACGGGGACTTCTTGCACTTCGCCACCAACCTCAACCGTTTCCACAACGGTTTCGGTGACAACGCGGGTAACTTCTACCGTCTGCGGTTCAGCAGACTGACATGCCGCTAAAACAAAGCTAAAGGCCACAAGTGTGGCAAGGATTGTAAACCACTTTTTTGACATTTGTCTCCTCCGAATCTCTAGATGTTAAAACAATAAACTGTTAATGCTATGGATTTTTATGTGACTAAATTTGCTGCATCACCTCCTTGAGCGGAAGACCTGGCGAGCTTTGAAAAGCCCATCAGATCTGCGATTAAAATGCAAACAGCCCCTGTGACGCCACGGCAGGTTTGCCTTGTAGGGCACTCACCGGGGCACAGCAGGGGCTTGCTAAAAAAATACAATTATCAATAACCATAAAACGAACCATTAACCGTTTTCCTGTTGATTTGAGGGGGTATCAACAGTTGCCGGGAATGTATCTATTATACCCGTGTGTGCGTAGGTGTCAACGCAGTGACATAACAGCTACATTACAGTGGCAAGAATTTTATTTATAAGTGGAAAGCAGTGCCAGGCACAGGGCAGCAGGTAATTGCCTGACCAGGTGGGTTTGCCCTGTGCCTGGCACTACCTGTCTGTCACAAACGGCCGTGACGCAATTCATCCATATACGGTAAATAGGCCATCACTTCCTGCCCGGCTGCCAGCAAAGAGAAATAATCCTGCACAATTTGGGCCTGCTGCTCCCGGTTAAAGCTGGAAAGTGGCCTCTGGTTTTCATGCGCCTGCGCCAGACCGGCCACGCCCCCATAGGCATAACAGTCGCGGCGGGTGGTAATTAACATGTAAATGGCTTCCGTCATATACCGGGTGCCTACCAGCTCATACTGGTAAACGTGGGTTAATTCGTGTACCAGCAGCGCCATATTTTGGCGGGAACGAGACGGGGTTTGCGGCAGAAAAATGGTGTGCCAGGCGGTAAAGGCCAGATTCCCATTAAACCGGAAGATCAAGCGGGCCAGGCCACCTTCCGCCAGGCGCACATCGGTGAAACGCAGGGATATGCCGATGCTGTCGGCGATAACGGCCGTCTCCGCTGCCGTCAGCGGTGTGGTATGCGCCAACAAACGCAGGAAAATCTGCGCCAGTTCTGGCCCACCTGCCAGGTCAAAGAGCTGCACAACTAGCAAATGGATGGTTTTTTTCAATGGGGTGGTGTGGGCAACGGCCGTGTCCCCGGTCTGCCTGATGCGCCGCACCCGCACCGGAAAGTCACGAACAAGGTTCAACGGCCACAACCAGAGGCTTATGGCACGTTCACACCACCAGGTTAAGAACGGCTGAGAAATGACCAAGAGGGGACGCTACAACTTTTCAGGATTGATATTGGCAGCCTGTAACACGGCCAATACTGGCGGCGCGTAGACAAAACAAGATTTCAAATGTGGGTCTTGCAAAGGTTCGGCCGTTTGCCGGATAAAATCGGCGGCAATGGTTAAATGCACAGCCGCGATATTCTCGTTGTCGGCCACATGGCTCATGGTGGCGTGAAGTTTCCACAGCGTACCCCGATCCACCGAAGTTTGCGCAGACAACATGGCGTTGTTTAATTCGGCCACGGCGCCGGCCCGGTCTCCCTGGTAATACATCAGTTCGCCCCGCACAAATGAGGCCAGCGCCCGATACCGGTCAGCATTTAGCGTCTCAGCAATATGAGCCAATGCCGCCACCGCCTGCGCCGCAAGGTCGAAATCTTCATGCCGTAAGTAGGCCCGCGCCAGATTATATAAGGCCAGGGCTTCATGCTCCATATTGCCGACATCGCGCGCGCCGTCCAGGGCTGCCTGTAGATAAACCAGCCCTTGTTCATATTGCCCCATTTCCACCAGATCCACGCCGAGATTACGCTTGATTTCCGGCACCAGCAGATCGGCCTTTGTTTCCATCGCCTGCTGCAAAGCACGCTGATGATAAGACAGGGCATTATCAATGTCGTACAATGCCTGATGGCACTCCCCGATGTCGTTGAGGGCCTGCACCACCCGCCAGCGATCATTGACCGATTCCAAAATTGTGTGCGCCTCGTGGTGGGCGGCCAGTGCGTGTTGATATTCGCCCCGCGCCTGGCGGGTACGGCCCAGGCTGGTAAGAACGCGGCCCTGTTCACGCGCTTCGCCGGCCTGACGGAAAGCAGCTAATGATTGCGTCAGGTGGTTGATGGCGGCGTCTGTATTGCCCTGCCGCCGGTACAATACGCCCAATCCCCGCCGCGCCCGGCCAATGACCAACAAGTTTTGGGAAGTCAGCCCCTCTTGCAATGCCTGTTGGTATAGTTTTTCCGCCTCTTCGTATTGGCCGCGAAAGTCAGCCAATTCCCCCAGCCGGACGCGGGCGCGGGCGGTTTGGTCCTGGGTGTCGCTGATGGCTAACGAGTCGTTATAATCTTTTTCTGCGGCCTCAAATTCGCCCAATAACCAGTGGCACTGCCCGCGATACTCAAATAACCGGGAACGGAAGATGGCCGGAGCGCCTTCAAACGCCAGGGCATCACTGTAATAGCGCACGGCTTTCTCATACTCTTGCTCACGGGCAGCCAGACGACCCTCGCGGAAGGCTTTGATGGCGGCGGCAGAAACACCGGTGAGGCTGAGTTGACCAGAGGTAACGGTGTCGGACATGCCGTGTATGATACACAGGAGCGTGATTTTTCTCAATAAAGGATTCGTGAAGGGATGATGATGGTCACGGCCGTGCCCGTCATTTTTTACGCTTTATCCACAAGCGGGGGATAGTGCTAGAATTGAGCCTGGTGGTTAGTAGCTATATAGATGGTAAACGATACAGAGGTATGAGGTAAAGATGGCCCATTTGGAAGGACAGGAACGCGCTGACTATGTGCAAGATATGTTTGCCCGCATTGCCGGGCGGTATGACCGCATGAACCGGTTGATGACGTTTGGGCAAGATATGAAATGGCGGCGCTATGTGATTCAGCAGGCAAATTTACCGCCACACGGCCGTCTGCTGGACATTGCTACCGGCACCGGGGATATTGCTCTGGAAGGTTTACAGCAGATACCGGGGCTGACGGCCGTTGGCGGTGACTTTACGATTGAGATGATGCAGGCCGGTAAACGGCTGCCTCCCCGCGCCGCCATTCTGTGGACGGTGGCGGATACGCTGCATCTGCCCTTTCCCGACAACACGTTCGATGCGGTCACTTCCGGCTTTCTGATGCGCAATGTCATTGACGTGCCCGGCGCTTTCCGCGAGCAGATGCGCGTCACCAAACCAGGTGGTCGGGTGGTGGTGTTGGAATCCAGCCCACCGAAGAAGAATGTGTTACGGCCGTTCATCAAAATCCACCTGAATCACATTATTCCTACGCTGGGCAAACTGGTCACCGGCGAATCAGACGCCTACCGCTATTTACCAGACAGCACCCAACAGTTCCAAACCCCAGAACACCTGGCCGACACCATGCGCAAGATCGGATTTGTGGATGTGCAATACAAACTGTTCATGTTTGGCACCATCGCCATTCATACTGGGCAAAAACCAACGTAACATTTCTGCATTCATCTGCTTTCTATTTACAGAGCTATTTTATGTTAACTGAACTTGGCACGGAACTCTTGATCATCTTTGTGTTGGTATTGGCAAACGGTTTTTTTGCCGGTTCAGAAATTGCCATTGTTTCTGCCCGGCGCAGCCGACTAGAGCTACTGGCGCAAAGCGGAAATCGCGGGGCCAGACAAGCTGTAGCCCTGGTCGAATCGCCAGACCGCTTCCTGGCAACTGTGCAAATTGGGATCACCTTCATTGGCACGTTTTCGGCGGCTTTTGGTGGTGCGCGCATCAGCAGTGTGTTGGCCCAACAACTGGAAAACGTCGCCGTATTGGCGCCTTACGCCAGCAGCCTGTCCCTCCTCATCGTTGTGCTTTTTATTACTTATTTGTCACTGGTCATTGGCGAATTGGTACCTAAACAACTGGCGCTGCTGCACGCCGAGCGGTATGCAGTGTTAAGCGCGCCGGTGATGTCTGTTTTGTCGGGAGTGGCACGGCCGTTAGTCGCCATGCTCTCAGGCTCCGTCAACCTGGCTTTTCGGCTGTTAGGCCAATCATCCGCCAGCAAAAATTTTGTTACGGCCGAAGATATTGAATACCTGGTGCGCGAGGGCAAAGCCAGCGGGACTGTGGAAGCAGGCGAAGCCCAGTTAATTCACCGTGTCTTTCGCTTTACAGACCGTCCCATAAAAGCCGTGATGGTACCGCGTAGTGAAATTGTGGCCGCCGACACCCAAATGCCGCTAGTGGAATTGGCCGAACTTTTCATCGAAAGCGGCTACTCGCGGCTGCCCATATATGAAGGTTCATTGGAGAATGTGATCGGCGTTTTACACGCCAAAGACCTGATGCGGTTTATTGCCAATCCAGACACAAAAGTCAACCTGCACCACCTGCTCCGGCCGGCGCCGATTGTTTTGCGCAACGACCATGTAGATGATGTGATGGCGCAATTCCGGCGCACAGCCACCCATATCGCCATGGTCATGGATGAATATGGGCAGGTGGCTGGCCTGGTTACAATGGAAGATTTGCTGGAAGAGCTGGTAGGTGAAATTCGAGATGAGTATGATGACACTGAAGAACATCCCATCGTTCGCCGTGAAGATGGTAGCTGGTTGGTGAATGGGTTGGAAGCATTTGACAAAGTACAGGAAGTCGTAGGTCTGCCTGATGTATTAGAAGAAGACCGCGAGGATTTTACAACACTGGCCGGTCTCATTTTATACTTGCTCAAGCAGTTGCCCACTGTTGGTGAAACAGTGGTATTTGGTGATTTTGTGCTGGAAGTGGTAGATATGGATGGCAAGCGGATTGATAAGGTGCTTATTCACAAAAAGCCAAAATGAGCCAGGCTGTTCCATCACGCTCTTGACGCCATATCTGCCCCGATATAAACTCCGGCTTATCATTCAAGACCTTTAACACTCATCCAGAGAGGCTGAGGGACCGGCCCGTTGAAGCCTCGGCAACCGCTCTGTAGTCGGTAAAGGGTGATCAGTAATTCGGTAAGCATAACCAATTACTGTGTACCAATAACCGGCTGCCGAAAAAGGTGCCAATTCCGGCAAACCCTATGGGTTTGGAAGATGAGAGACTTTGGTAAAGTAACAAAAGCCTCTCCTGTTGAGAGGCTTTTTTATTTCTGAGGAACGCTAAATGGGCGCGTGGGGTATTGGCAGTTTTGAGAATGATACGGCAATGGATTGGCTGATTGATTTTGAAGCCAATGATTTCCGGCTGATTGACCGCACGCTGGCCGGTGTGGCCGCCATGCAAGCGGTGGACGTTCTGGATGCCGACGAAGCGTGTGAGGTGTTGGCCGCGGCTGAGTGTGTGGCCGCTGCCGCCGGTTTTCCCGCCGCCAGCCTTCCCGATGAAGTAGAAAATTGGGCGTCGGCCAACCGACCGATTCAGGTGAAACCGGCATATGTGCGCATGGCACTCACGGCCGTCGCCCGCGTCCGTACCCAGTCAGAATTGAAAGACCTGTTGGCGGAAACCGATGATTATGTGGCGTGGGACACGGCCGTTGCCGACCTGCAATCCCGCCTCCGCCAGATTGAGCAAAATAATGACCACCGCGATTGATATTTCCCACGAACCCGATCTGGGGTATGTTTTTCATCCGGCCAACGGCTGTTTTGGCGGAACCCGGTTTGACGTGATCATACACGCGCAGCCCACCCGGCGCCATTATGACCCGGAAAAGGTGCAGGTCACCATTGTCCGCCAGAACGGTACCGAGACACTCCACCTGCACTACACGGCATCACCAGGGCAGCACCGGGTTTGCCCTGGTCGCATTGTGCTAACCGACCGGGTGGGCAAACAAGTGGCGGCCTTTTGTTTTGGGGGGGATCTGCATATCATCCACCAGCCCCCGGAAACGATATGTGTCTTTCAATCGCCGGCGCCCATCCTTGACCTGACACTCTACCACAACGCCGATACCCTTTTGGCTAACGAAGTGGAGATTTTGCTGGCGCAGCGGCGGGCGGCCTGGGACCCGCAGCAGCCCCACCGGTTTGAGCAGCACATGGCTCAGGTGGCCCCGGCCGTGTTATATGCCGCCTGCCTGGAAGCGTTGGCGGCTAAATTTGCTACCTTTCCCCATGTGAATGATCCCGTCCGCCGCCAATTCGTGCATGATGTTCAGCAGGAGATCAAGGTGTGGCAGCAAGACGGCCGTTGGCCTGCGCCTGTACCGGACTTAGCGGAGTTGTTATGAAATCTTGGAGTCATGGGAATAAGCGCCCGGTAACGCGCTTCAGCGCGTTTCTTGTATCAGCCTGGGGATTCCATCCCCAGGGGTGGTGGCCGTTGGTAGCCGCGATGTTCACCCTCGCCGCCTGCACTTTCGGGCCAGCGGAGGTAACAGTCGTACCCCTCATCCCCGCCCCCCTCATTACCGAAACGGCGACTGCGGCAAACACGGCGATGCCTGCCGTGCCCGAATCGGCCACCGCGCCCGCCGAGGCTATCCTCATACAAGAACCGGGGCCGGGTTCACGCCTCACCAGTCCGCTGCTGGTGCGCGGAGAAGCTGATTCCACCTTTGAGCAAAACCTGGTGGTGCGGCTGGTGGATGCGAATGGCGTCGAGTTGGGGCTGACGGCCGTGACCATTGCCGCCGAAATGGGCCAGCGCGGCCCCTTTGAAGCCAGCCTGCCCTTTACCATCAGCGGCGACCAGCAGGCGTTCATTCAGGTGTTTGCCGCCAGCCCGCGCGATGGCGGCGTGACGCACCTGAATGCGGTGGGGGTGATGTTGACAGAGGGGGTGGCGGAGGTACGGCCGTTCACCGCAGACGCCACCGAACGCATCCTCATCACCCATCCCGCTTTAGCCGCGCAAATTAGCGGCGGCACGGTGCAGGTGAGCGGCGTAGGCATCGCCAGCTTTGAGCAAACGCTGGTGGTGGAACTGGTGGGAGAAGATGGCGCGGTTCTCGCCAGCCAGCCCGTCATCGTCAATGCGCCGGACCTGGGCCAACCGGGCGAATTTAGCGCCGATTTGAGCTATAGTGCGATTGCTACCAGCCCCGGACGCATCGTCGTCCGCGACATCAGCCCCGCCTTCGGCGGCGATACACACGTAACCAGCGTCGAGGTGACGTTATCACCCTAAGGAGGAGTTCGCACATCCACGTGCGAACATGAAAAATATGAACCGAACAGAACTACTCAAACAACAATTGCAAGAACGCATTTTGATCATTGACGGGGCCATGGGGTCGTTGATCCAGACGTATGGGCTGGACGAAGCGGGCTATCGCGGGGAACGGTTTGCCGACCATCCATCTGACGTGAAAGGCAATAATGAAATCCTGAACCTGACCCGGCCAGACATCATTCACGCCATCCACACGGCCTACCTGGAAGCGGGCGCGGACATTGTGGAAACCAACACCTTCAACGGCAACCGCTTTTCCCTGGCCGAATACCAGATGGCCGAATATGTGTACGAGATAAACAGGGAAGCAGCCCGAGTTGCCCGTCAAGCAATCTCCGATCTCCAATCTCCAATCTCAAAACCCCGCTTTGTGGCCGGAGCGTTGGGGCCACTGAACCGCACCCTGTCGCTGTCGCCGGATGTAAATGATCCCGGCTACCGGGCGGTGACGTTTGACGAGGTGGCCGAAGCATATGCGGAAGCGGCGCGGGGGCTGATGGACGGCGGCGCGGATATTTTGCTCAT
>JAHBVI010000048.1 GCA_019637635.1 Anaerolineae bacterium | reverse complement strand
ATTCGCAGCCGCCGCCCAGGGCAAAGCCGGAAACGGCGGCGATGACCGGTTTTGTTATTTTTTGCAGCCGGTCCCATTGGTCAATCATGGAGCTGTTGAGCATGGACACTGGGGTGGCCTCGGCCATGGCTTTGATGTCCGCCCCGGCAGCAAAAGCGCGTTCGTTGCCGGTGATCACCATGCAGCCGATGGCCTCATCGGCGTCAAACTGTTCCAACGCCGACATTAATTCCATCATCACATCTACATTGAGGGCGTTGATGGCTTTGGGGCGGTTGATTTGGGCAATACCGACACGGCCGTCTGTGCGGGTGAGAATGTACTCGTAACTCATCTTTTCCTCCTCGAAATGAGGAGATTGGGTGATTAGGAGATTGAGAGATTGCGCGTGAAACCAGTCTCCTAATCTCTCAATCTCCCAATCTCATTCTTCAAAAATGTCGGCCAATTCCCCCAATTCACCATCCAGATAACGGCGGAGTTGGGTGGTGACGGCCGGCAAGATGGGCAGGTTTTCTGCTTTTTTGGTGCGTAGCTGGTAGGCCTGGCCTTCAAATTCATCAAAAGCGGCTTCCAGGCAAAGGGTGGCAGCGGCATGGCGGAATAGCTCGCGCTGCGGCCGTTCCAACGCCGCCAGCCGGTCGGCCATCAGCCGGATGCTTAGATGGTGGCAGACAGTGGCGACGACGGTGGGTGGGTCTTCGTCAAAAGGCCAGGGGGGAGATTCGCCCACGGCTTTGGGTGGCGGCAGCAGCAGGTAGAGGGTGGTCTGGGTGGTGGCGATCACGGCCGTTAACGCCGGATAGACCAGATTGGGCATGACCACGATGGGTGGGTTGGTGGTGCGCGTCAGACGATCAAAAAAGGTCGCCACACGGCCGTCGGCAAAAGTGCCCCGCAGTGCCGTCACCGCTTCCTGCCAGACATCCTGATATTGCACCCATAAGGTGGTGGCAATGTCGGTGTCGTGTTCAAAGTCGGCCAGGGAACGCGCCCAGCGTTCAATTTTTAGCAGATGGGGCAGCGGTTCGGCCGGTTCAAAGGTGGGCCAGGCGCAGCGCACGGCCGTGCTAAACAGTTCTTCCAGCGTCACCCCATTTAGCAATGCCTCGTTTACGCCGCGAATCGCCTGGTGATATTTGTATTTCTGCACAAACTGGCGGGTTTGTTTGGCATGAGGGTGTACGGCGTGCGTGAGCTGTTTCTGTTCTTCATCCGGCCAATCGCTGGCGGCGAGTACGGCCGTTACCAATCGTGCCCGGTCGTCAATTTTTACTTCAATGGTTGTCATAACTGTTCCTAAATTACACTCTATAGTCGCTCTCAACCTTGGGCCACAACCGCCAGATGAACACGGCCGTGACCAACGCAGACAGCCCATAGACCCACAAAAGCTGAGCCTCGGCCGTTTGCGGCGGCATACTGCCCAGCGCTACCCAGGCCGTAAAAATTTGCATAGCCTGGACGATGACCGTGCCCAGCAGGCTGCCCGTCCGCAGGCGAATGATACCGTAAAAAATGCCCCAGGTTGTATAGTAAATGAGCGTGATGAGGGAAGCGGTGTACACGTTCTGAAAAAGCAAAAAGCCGGCCGCGCCAAAAACGACACCGCCGGCAACGGCGGCGGTGAGCGCCCCCCGCCAATCGGCTATGGCCCGGAAAAGCAGACCAAACGTCCACAGTTGCAAAGCAAACGCTTCAAATAACAAGGTATAAATGAAGGCGCGGGTAGAGCCGGCCACTTCCGGGTCAATGGGGATAAAAATGGCGCGAAAGAGTAAGAAGGTGACCCAGCCCAACGTGGCAAAGGCGATACCGGCAAATAACGGCCGTCCCCCTTTCAGCCCCATGCCCGGCAGCCCATAAAATGCCAGCCCCACAAACCAGGCCGCCAACCCGATGGCCGCCCACACCGGCGCCCGGCTGCCCGACGAGGCCGCTGCGCCCTCTGCCAGCAAACCGGTTAGCCAGGCCAACAGAGTTCCGGCTAACACCGGCGCCAGCAGGGCCACGATGACCCGATTTTGGGGAGAGAGGGTGGTGCGTGCCTGTTGTGTTGACGGCCGTTGTGACGGCCGTTGCCCTACTCGTGCTTTTTTGTTCGCCATGCCCTTCATTTTAGCACCAATACCTTGCCACCTGCCACCTGCCACATCATCGCATCCAGGATACAATCCGCCCATGATCAACCTGTACTCCTGGAACGTTAACGGTATTCGCGCTGCCCAAAATAAAGGTTTCCTGGCCTGGCTGCACCAGACACAGCCGGACATTCTCTGCCTGCAAGAGACCAAAGCCCACCCCGACCAGCTAGACGCGGCGCTGCGCCAGCCGGATGGCTACCACACCTACTGGGCCTTTGCGGAGAAGAAGGGCTACAGCGGCGTGGCCCTTTACAGCAAAACAGAACCGCGCCAGGTGCAAATTGGCCTGGGCATTCCTGATTTTGACCGGGAAGGGCGTACCATTGTGGCGGAGTATGACCACTTTGTGTTCATTGGGGCGTATTTTCCGAACGGGGGGCGGGATCACGGCCGTGTCCCCTTCAAAATGCAGTACAAAGCGGACTTCCTGGCCTATTGTAATGCGCTGCGGGTGCAGGGCAAAGCCGTTATCTTTTGTGGCGACGTGAATACCTCGCACAAGGAAATTGACCTGGCCCGGCCCAAACAAAACCGCAAGATGACAGGCTTTTTGCCGGAGGAGTGCGCCTGGATTGATGAGGTGGTGGCGCAGGGTTACATTGACACCTACCGCCACCTTTACCCGGACAAAACGGGCGCCTACACCTGGTGGACGGCCGTCGGTGGGGCGCGGCAGCGAAACGTGGGCTGGCGGCTGGATTACTTCTTCATCAGCCCCGACATGACGGAAGCCATGGTGGCGGCAAACATTCACCCAGACGTGCCTGGCTCTGACCACTGCCCGGTCAGTTTGACCCTCGATTTTCGTTAGAATCGGTGGCGGAACTAAAGCAGTGTGCCCAGGATATGGGCAATGTTCCAGGCGTCGTCGTGGCCGCGATGGTGTGTGCCATCCAGGGGCATTTTCAGGATTTGCAAGGCGCGGGCCATGCCCACCTGTCGCCCTTTGGTATGTTCTTGCGCAAACAGTTTCTTTGCATTGATATGCCGTTCACTAAAGGGATAGGGGCAGCCAAATGAAGCACATTGCCATTGGAATTGTGACTTTGGAGCGCGACGGCCGTACCAACACGCTCCTTTTCCCTTCTGGCTGTTTTGTAGCCATATCCAGCCAACATAAGCCGATTTCAATAATCTCTGACTGCTCCCCTGGAGGTGGCGCGCCTTTCCAGCAGGTAGATTCCACATCTACCACCAGTATCTTCTCGGTTTCAAACCAGTCAGGCAGCATGGTTATCACCCATCGTGATGTCGTCGCGTTTCCACAACGGCCGTACTCCCGTCTTTTCTTCTGCTTCCCCCATTAACCGGGCGGCCAGGTCGGCCAGCCGTTCACCTGTGATGGGGTGACGGCCGTCCGGCAGCAGGTCAGCCACGGGCACGGCTACGTGGGGGAATTTCAGCAGGTCAGGGTCCGGCAGGGGGCGGCTGCGGCCGTCGCCACCATCATACTCGCCCACAAAATCCCCATATAAAATGATGTCCGCATCAATCGTACGCGGCGCGTTGGGGTCGGCCTGGCGCACCCGTTTCAGCTTCG
Source organism: Anaerolineae bacterium (assembly GCA_019637635.1). Lineage (GTDB taxonomy): Bacteria > Chloroflexota > Anaerolineae > Promineifilales > Promineifilaceae > CAADGU01. The sequence continues at coordinate 43,189 of JAHBVI010000048.1, read as the reverse complement.
TTTCGATGACGCCGATGACGGTTTGCTTGAGTTGGGTGGGGGTGAGAGAGGTGTAGAGGTGGACGGCCGTGTTCCAAAAATTTGGCTGCGCCAACAAACCAACAGGAGCGGATTCATAGACGGGGGCTACGGCGATCACCTGGCCCATCTCCCGCAGCATCGCCACCGCCTGTGGCAGGTTACGCTCCTTGTCAATGTTAGAGCCGAGGGCGATGACGACGTGGGGCATTCGTGAACCGTAAGCCGTAAACCGTAAGCCGTAAACCGTGAGACGTATTCGGATAACGGATAACGGTTTACGGTTTACGAGAAGTCGGCGCGGGAACGTTCAATCTCAATACCGACGGATTGGGCAAAGCGGAGGGCGGTGGGTTTTTCCACCCGCACCTGCACCTTTTCCACCAGCGGGTTCGTTTCCAGGATCAGCCGGGCGATGTCCGTGACCAGTTTTTCTACCAAAAAATCAGACGACGCTTCCACATGGTCAATGATGCGCTTGGTGGTGGTCTTGTAATCCACGGCATCAGCGATGTCATCAGAAGCTGCCGCCCGGCGAATATCGGCGTACATGACCACATTGATGAGAATATCTTGCTGCTTGACACGCTCTTCGGGATTGATGCCGATAATGCCACGCAGCAGCAGGTCTTTGATGATGATTTTGTCCATAACAAGTAATGGAGTAACTGAGTAATTGGGTAATTACTCAACTACATATGTGCCTCCAGCCAGCTTTCCACGTCGGCCAACATTTGCTCTTTGTGCAAATCGTTGTGCGATTCGTGGTGGCCGCCGGGGTAGATAATCAATTTTTTATCAGGCTGTTTCACCTGGGCGAAGAATTTCTGACTTTCTTCCACCCGCACCAGCCGGTCGGCGTCGCCATGAATGAGTAGCAGCGGCGGCTGGAAATCGGCGGCGTGGGCCATGACCCAGGCGGCTGTGTCTACAAAAGCCACGGCCGCCCCCGGCGAGCCTTTATCATGCACCAGGGGATCGGCGCGGTAGGCTTCCACAACGGCCGTGTCCCGCGAAATAGCCGTCGTGTCCAATCCACTATCCATGCTCATATCTGGTTTGATCCTGGCCGATAGGCGCGCCAGGAATGTGCGCGCCGGCGATAGGGTGAGTTGGCCGATGGCCGGGGCGGAAGCAACGACGGCCGTCAACCCATCCGGGTAATGCAGCACATAATCGAGCGTAATGCAGCCACCCATACTATGCCCAAACAGGAAAAACGGCCGTGCCGCTTCCTGCACTTGCGCCAACTGCACCAATGCCCGTACCCCTTCGCGGAAATCGGCCCAACTTTTAATGTAACCACGCTGGCCGGGGGAACGGCCGTGGCCCAGATGATCCAGCGCATAAACCACATACCCTTTGGGTACCAGGTGATTGACTACATTCATGTAGCGGCCGCTGTGTTCGCCCAACCCATGCGTAATTACCAGCGTCGCTCGCGGCGGTGCATCCGGTCGCCAGATCTGGTAATAAAGGTTCATATTCCCAGGCGCTGTAACTGTGCTTTCCTCGTGAATCATGTCTATTCCTCCTGCCTTCAATTAAAGCAACAACCGGCTAACGCGCAACACCGCTTGTAATCCTCTCATAAGAATTTGTTTAACAAAATGTCATCAGACCAGGCCATACTTGTTATAACTTATGTGGAAGCAACAACTTGTCTGCAAGAATAATCCCAATATCGTTATATGCCCTGTAAAAGTGTGAGGTTGGCGACATGTTAATTAAGAAAAGAACCGGCATTGAGATTCCATCATCAGAAATTACGCCCAAACACCTGTACCTGTCACGGCGGCAGTTTATGGCCGGGGCGGCCATGGCTACCACTGCGGGGCTGCTGGCCGCCTGTGGCGCCGGCAGCGCCCCAGAGGATGCAGACACAACGGCCGTCAATAGCGGGAATGGGGGCACGGCCGTGTCTGCCACCACCGACGAATTAGGCGACCCCCTCAACACCTACGATGAAATCACCAACTACAACAATTATTACGAATTCAACACCACCAAAGATGGCCCGGCGCGCCTGGCTAAAAATTTTCCCACTTCCCCCTGGCAGGTAGAAGTTGGCGGCATGGTCAGAAATCCCAAGACCTATGCCATGGAAGACCTGCTCAAATTTGACCAGGAGGAGCGCATCTACCGCCTGCGCTGTGTGGAAGCCTGGTCTATGGTCATCCCCTGGGTGGGTTTTCCCCTTGCCAAACTGTTAAATGAAGTGGAACCCACATCTGACGCCAAATATGTGCGTTTTGAAACCATCTATGACCCCGACAATATGCCCGGCCAGCGCGGCCGTATGTTCCCCTGGCCCTACGTGGAAGGTCTGACGGTTGAGGAAGCCATGCAAGACCTGACCATCCTGTCCACCGGTCTTTATGGCGAAACATTGCTGCCCCAGAATGGCGCGCCCATCCGGCTGGTCGTACCCTGGAAATATGGCTTCAAAAGCATCAAAGCCATCGTGAAGATTGAACTGGTGGATTACATGCCCACCTCGTTATGGATGGAATCCGCGCCCACTGAATATGGCTTTTATGCCAATGTCAACCCGGAAGTCAACCATCCGCGCTGGTCTCAGGCTACCGAACGGCGGATTGGTGAATTGGGTCGTCGCCCCACCCTATTGTTCAACGGCTATGCCGAACAGGTAGCCCACCTTTATCCTGATCCCAAATATGATACCAATTTGAAGCCGCGAGGCTCCTGATTTTATAAGGGGATATGGAGATATGGGGGTATTCACCAATACCCCCATATCTCCATATCCCCATACCATTACCAATCCTCGCCCATGACACCCATCACCCAAAAATTGTCCAACATCCGCAAACTTGACCGCAAAACGACTGCCCAGATTTTGCGGGTGAGCGCCCATGTTTTGTCTCTCTATGCGCTGGCCCTGCTGCTGCTGGATTATTACCGCCAAAACCTGGGGGCTGACCCGGTGCGGGAAATTTTGCTGCGCACGGGTGAACCGGCACTGGTGCTGCTTATCCTCTCGCTGGCTATTACCCCGCTCACCATCCTGTTTGGCTGGAAACAACTGCACCCACTCCGCCGCATTTTTGGCTTGTACGCTTTCCTGTATGTGGCGCTGCATCTTCTCACTTTTATCTGGCTGGATTATGGCCTGAATATGGCCTATATTTTGGACGGCATCCTGGAGCAGAACTTTGTGCTGGTTGGTTTTGCCGCTTTTGTGGTGCTGCTGCCGCTGGCGATTACCTCTAACAAATGGTCACAACGCAAGCTGGGCAAAAAGTGGAAGACGCTGCACAAGCTGGTCTATATCATTATTTTGCTGGCGTTGATTCATTTTTGGTGGCTGGTGAAAAATGTGTATTACATGCCATTTTTTTATTCGGCTATCGTCACCATCTTGATGCTCATCCGCTGGCAGCCGGTGAAGCAAAAGGCGCTGCGGTTTCAGCGCTGGTACCGGAGTCGGTAATCCGTAATCCGTAATTTGTAATCGGACTTCGGATTACGGGTCACGGGTCACGGATTACGGGTCACGGCCTACAGTGCGTTGGAACATTCAGACGGGCAAGGCGTATAGAGTGCAGTTAACGGCCGTACCCCTGGCAACATTCTCCTGACACGCTGGGGGTACGGCCGTTTTCATTGCTTGACAATCTATCTGGAAATTGCTTAGAATTCATTATCCTGAGTACATTCATTCAGGAATTCGGTGTTCTTGTACCCTATAGTTCTTGGAGGCCCTTCATGAGTGTTATCAAAGTATCTGCACGTTCTCGAACCGCCGCTGTAGCTGGGGCCGTTGCGGGCGTCATCCGCGAATCCCAAAAAGCTGAAGTTCAGGCAATTGGCGCCGGCGCTGTCAACCAGGCTCTCAAGGCCATTGTCATCGCCAAAGGTTATCTGGCCGAAGAAGGAGTTGAGGTTATGTGTGACCCATCTTTTGTAGATGTGAGCATTGATGGGCAGGAGCGAACGGCTATTCGTATTGTGGTGGAACCACGCAGTCATTAGTTCAAAACCAAACAACGACTTGAATTGGGGACTCGTATCATCACGAGTCCCTTTTTTGTATCTGTTGAAAGCCAGACATATCATCCTGTTTATTGTGTTTCCGCTGTTGTTGGCAGTGGGGGTCTGGGCGCTGCCTTTTTCCGGCCAGTTGTTCATTATGCTGGATCAGCCAACGCCAGAGTGGCCGCATCTGCATTTACAGCCGGAATCGCCCCGCCCCGGTGAACGGGCCACCCTGATTGTGCGGGACACAACGCCCTGGGTGCATGTGAAGCTCATGGTGGCTGATGAAACGGAAGCCACCTTTACCCAGGCGCAGCAAACGCCGTTGGGGTGGGAATGGCAGTGGCGCTTTATTGTGCCGGACACGGCCGTGTATGACCTTGTGTTGTACCATGATTGTGACCGGGGCTGCCGGGAATGGGCGCGCAAGACGGTGAGCAATGCCGTCAATACGGACCGTTACCTGGCCGAACAAATACCCACCAAATTATGCGCCGTTTTTCCCTATGCCGGGCGCGACTGGCACGGCCGTGCCGCCTGGACGGTGGAACTCACCTATGCCCAACAGGCCGACAGCCTCTATTGGGGCGTTGAAGATGTGGCGCGGCGGGTTGCCGCCGCTGCCCGCCAGGGGCACCGGGTGCTGCTGCGCGTGGAGTATGACCAGAATCAGACCTTGCCGCCGCCGGATAATACGGCGGCGCTGGCCGATTATCTGGCGTATGTGCGTTATCTGGCGCGTGATGACCGTTTTCGTGGCGTGTATGCCTTTGTCATTGGCGACGGTTTCAACAGCCAGGAACACAATCAACAAGCCCCGGATAACCTGATCACGCCGGCCTGGTATGCCCGGATATTGAGTGGCTATGGCACGGCCGTGACCGACCAAAACAACGTACTCGCCATCGTCCGTGCCGAGAATTCGGGGGCGCGGGTGTTGGTGGGCGCGGTACAGCCCTGGGTGGTGGATGCGGTGGCGGGGGTACGGCCGTATACCACAGATGCTCCCTGGCTCAACTACATGCACACCCTCGTCACCTTGTTAGACGAAAACGCTCAGGCGCGCGCCGCTGCCGGCATCCCCCTCGCTGCTCCCGATGGCTTCGCCATTGACGCTCCCGGCAATCCCGAATCCGCTAAAATGGAGGAGCAACCGCCGGCGCAGGAACCCCAAACCGACCTCATTAGCACCACCTGGCACGGGGCGCAGCTTGGTTTTCGGGTGTATCAGGATTGGCTGGGCATTATCAACAGCACGGCTACCACTCACGGGCTGCCTGTCTACATCATCGCCAGCAACACCTATGGCGCCGACAGCACCGCGCTCCCTGCCCAAACATACCCAGAGGGCTGGTTGACAAACGCGCTGGCCGAAATCAACCAACAGCCGCAGGTGCAGTCGCTTTGCTGGTTTGTAGATTATTTCCCCTACGGCGATCAATGGGCTGAGTTCAGTCTGACTGCGCCGGTGGGGCAGATGTCTGCTGCTGCTGCCGAATTTGACACGCTGTTACAGTTGGAAAAAGAGATTGGAGATTAGAGATTGGAGATTGGAGATTGTTCAATCTCTAATCTCCAATCTCCTGTTTTTAATTCATGGAGGTAAACGGAATGAAAATCGCCATCATTGGCACCGGAAATGTGGGGCAGGCGTTGGGCGCCGGCTGGGCGCAAAAAGGACATACCGTGATTTTTGGTTCGCGCCATCCCCACGAAGAGAAGGTACGGCAAATACTGGATATGGCCGGGGGCAATGCGCGGGCGGCGCTGCCAGAGGCTGCCGCGGCGGAAGCAGAAGTTGTGGTGCTGGCGGTGCCGGGCACGGCCGTACTCTCCACCATTCCCACCCTCGGCGACCTGTCCGGCAAAATCCTGGTAGACGCGACCAATCCCATTGCCCCCGGTTTGCAACTGGCGGTGGGGCATACCACATCCGGCGCGGAACAGGTGGCGGCGTTGGCCTCTGGCGCGCGCGTGGTCAAAGCGTTTAACACCACCGGCGCCGAGAACATGGCAAATCCTGTTTATCACGGCGAACCGATTACCATGTTTATTTGTGGGGATGAGGCGGCGGCGAAAACGGCCGTGACCCAACTGGCCCAAGACCTCGGCTTCGATGTGGCCGACGTGGGCGGCCTGGCCAAAGCCCGCCTGCTGGAACCCATGGCCCTGGTGTGGATTACCCTGGCCATGCCCCAGGGCATGGGTCGCCACATCGCCTTCAAACTCGTCCGCCGCTGAGCGGGTGAATGTCTTGATCGCCAAAATTTGACCCCACCCCACCGGGATGATAGAATTCCGCCCGTTGCCCTCATCGTCTAGGGGACCAGGACGTAAGCCTTTCAAGCTTAAAACCGGAGTTCGAATCTCCGTGAGGGCACAAAAAGCAGCCACAAAATGAAGGCCGCTGATGAAAAATCAGCGGCCTTTTTATTTATTCGGGCCGGTACAACGAGGTGGCGGGCAGCAGTTCTTCCTCTCGCCCTTTTTTGAGCATGGACTGGACGGCAAACACGTTGGGCAAGGCTTTCATCTGGTGCAAAATGCGCACCAGTTGGCGGGGGGTAACAATATCAATGGTCAGGTCAATATAGACTTCGTTTAACTGGGAGGGGGGCGGCGTGTGGATGTAGGAGATGTTCATGTGTTCGTCTTGGATGAGGTGGGTGATTTCAAATAACAGTCCGGGGCGGTCATATACTTTGACGTGAATGTCTACCTGGTGTGCCTGGCGGGGCGTCTGGCCCCAGCCGAGCTTGAGTACGCGGCCCCACATGCGCTCTGGCTGAAGGGTGGGACAGTTGCGGTTATGCACGGTGACGCCGCCATCTTTACGCACAAAACCAATGATCACGCCGGGCGGACGAGGTTGGCAGGTGCTACACAGGCGCAGGTTACGGCCGTCGGCATTCATCACCACATAACGCTCCCGATCATTCCCCCATACTTCATTGTCCAAAGCACGAGCCGTCCCCAAAGTCCACTTTTCATCCAAAATGCTCAGTGCCACCGTCGTGGGCAGCAAATCGGCGCGTCCTAAATCATGATAAAGCGTCTGGGTGTGGCTGTAGCCAAACATTTCAGCAATGCGCGTATGGTCATATTCAGGAAAACCAAGCATACGCAGTTCGGTCTCCAGAATTTGCTGCCCTTCTGCCACCGCCTGCTCAGAGGATAAGCGCCGGAACCAACGGCGGGCATGGTGGCGAGCGTAATCTGTAAAAATATAGCCCAAATCTTCGTCTAGCCAGGCCCGCTGTGGTTGCGCCCGTATCTTTTTGACAATGCGCACCTGGTCGCCATCGCGTAAGGGCTTGTTCAACGGGTGCATTTCGTCATTTACCAGGGCGGCATAACATTGTTCACCCAGCCCGGTGTGAATGGCATAGGCAAAATCAATGGGTGTGGCCCCCTGGGGCAGCTCTTTTACGTCCCCACGCGGTGTGTAAACGCGGATTTGTTTGACAAATACATCTTTGACCACGCCTTTGACAACGGCCGTTGGCGGTTGTTCCATGTTGATAGTGCCGCTGATATTCTCGAAGAATGCCTCCATGCGGTCGGCGACCCCTTTCGTCCAATAGGGTGTTCCTTTGTAAAGCCAGCGCGACAAAATGCCGATCTCGTCTACCTTGTCCATGGAAACAGTGCGAAAACGCAGCTTCAAATGCTGCCCATTGGTATGGATGACCGACGTGTGCAGCGACCGGTACAAATTTTCGCGGGGCACGGCAATATAATCATCGAATTTGCCCGGAATGGGTCGCCATATCTGGTGCAAATGGCCCAGCGCCAGGTAGCAGGAAGGGAATTCATCCACCAACACAACCAGCCGCATCGTCTTGTCCAGATCAAAATAAGAGACGCCGCTGCGGCAAATGTCCTGATAAATGGTGTAGATATTTTCCGGCGCATAAATGACATCGCGCACATCTATATCCGCTTGCAGCAGCGCGTCAAAAATCTCAGCCTTAATCATCTGGTAATCAGCTTGTTGAGCCTGCGTCAGGCGCTCGCGCTGCTCACGGATGATCTGGTACGCTTTGTTGTCCAGCACTTGCAGCGATAGTGATTCTAATTCATTTTTCAGGTTCCAGATGCCCAAACGGTTTGCCAGTGGGGCATAGATGGACAATGTTTCTCTGGCTTTATAGATTTGCCGGTGGGGTTGGGTGGCCTGGATAGTACGCATATTATGTAAACGGTCAAAAAGTTTGATGATAACGGTGCGCACGTCTACGGTCATAATGCTCAGCATTTTTTGTAAGGTGGCGTCTTCCACTTCTTTGTCGCTGAGTGTTTTGCCTTTGGCCACCCCCTTGGTGACATCTTTCAGCTTGGTGACGCCGGCTACCAACAGGGCCACCTCCTGACCGAAGGTTTTTTCTATTTCTTTGATGGTGACACGAGTGTCTTCAGCCACATCGTGCAGTAATGCGGCAGCTAAGGCGGGGGCGTCTAGCTGGTATTCAGCCAGGTAATAGGCAACGGAGAGGGGGTGGGTAAAAAAAAGCTCGCCAGATTTGCGGCGTTGGTCGCCATGTTCCTGGCGAGCCAGTGCAAAGGCTTTTTGCACGTAAGCTCTGTCCTCGTTGCTGAGGTAACTATCTATTCGCTCGAAAAATTCACGGCCGTCGGCAGCCAATGTTTCGTTCATAGCTGCCAATGATAGATGAATTTTGCCAAAAAAAAAGCGCGGCTGGACGGTTGGTAAGTGATCTTACCAGCCGCCTGCGCCTATTGATTTTTCTTGAAATCTATAAACCGGTAGCCTACCCCTCTTTCGGTGAGGATGTAGTGTGGGTTGGCCGGGTCTTCTTCAATCTTCTTCCGTAAATAATTTATGTAAAGTCTCAGATAATGCGTTTCGTCCCGATACTCATACCCCCACACCTTCGCCAGCAGCGTGTCATGGGGCACCACCCAACCGGCGTTCTGGATCAGGGTGTAGAGCAGCCGATATTCAGTAGGCCGTAGTTCAACGCGCTGCCCATCTACAATCACTTGATGGCGGTTGAAGTCTACCGACAGGCGATCATCAATGCGCAGGACGGTGCGCGGCGGCGGCGCTGGCCATTCAGCACGGCGCAGCACCGCTTCTACCCGGCTAACCAGTTCGCGGGGACTAAAGGGCTTGGTAATGTAATCATCGGCGCCCAACCCCAGCCCTTGAATTTTATCTTCCTCGTCACTTTTGACGGTTAGCAGGATAACGGGCACGGTAGAAATTTCGCGGAGAAGCCGCAGCGTTTCAAACCCATCCATTTGCGGCATCATCACATCCATAATGGTCAGGTCTGGCGTGAACACCCGGATTTGTTCCAGGGCGGTAATACCGTTATCGGCTTCAATGATCTGGTACCCTTCCAGTTCCAGATTCATGCGAATAAAACGGCGCATCCGGGCTTCATCATCCACCACCAAAATGAGGCGTGGCGCGGCCGGCTCCAGCGTCGTGGGGATTTTTTCCACCATCGTCTCTCTTTGGAGACCTGACAGGTTTCAAAAACCTGTCAGGTCTGGACTGTATGATCAATCACGCACGAAGCCGATGACATCTTCTGTTTCGGCGGAGGGCATAATCTGCACAAAGTTGATGCGATGCCAGGGCAGCATCATGCTGGTGACGTTTTCGTCCAGGTAGTGCAGGTCGCTGCCATCACGCAGGCGTGGATTGAGCAGGGTGATGTAGGTGCAGGTTGGATCCGGCATTTCTTCCATTTCACAAACGACGGCGTCTTCATTATTGATGTGTACGATTAAGCTGATCATAGCTCCTTCCGGGCAGACCTGACAGGTTTCAAAAACCTGTCAGGTCAAATAAGAATCAATCAATAAAGATATGCGTGAGCAAATCGCCAAAGCGAATTTCATCTCCGTTTTTCAGGGGGTATGGGCGGTTGGGGGGCAGCCGGTAGGTGTTGAGCATGGTACCGTTGGTGCTGTCCAGGTCAATGAGGACGATGCCTTTTTTGACAGATTTGATGCTGGCATGGAGGCGAGATACACCTTTTTCGGCGCCATCGTCCGGGGAAAGGTCAAGTTCGGGTGTTGTTTCCGTGTCGGCGCGCCCCACTCTAATTTCGTCATGTAATTCCAGTTGCAGGCGGCGGCGGCTGCTGGGAATGACAAAGGTGACTTGCCGGGGGGTGACGGCCGTTTCCAACTCTTCTTTGGTTAGCGGCGGCGGCGGGGCATGGACGGTAAACTCAGAAAAGGGGAGGATGGTTGTTTTGCCTTTGCTTATTTGCGCTACCAGGAAAGCGCCACACTCCGTACAAAACAAGGCCCCAACGTATTGATTTGAGCCACATTCAATGCATCTAATCATTGTCGTCGTGATCAAAATAGGTGGTGCGGGTGACCAGGGCGCGGGTGCCGAATTTGAGTTTTTTACGGCCGTCTAACGACATTGTGCCCGCCTGTAAAATTCGTTCGACTTCAAAGTTGGCCTGCTGCGCCAGTTGCGGTTCTCCGGCTTCCAGCAGCCGGGTTGTCAGGTGGCGCATCCGGCGCGCGGCCACTTCCAGATCACCAGCTTCCACATCTTCCCACACCCGCTCATTCATCCGGTACATATTTAACATGCGCACCGCTTCCACAATTGGCTCCGGCGGTTCTTGCATTTGGGCGTTTTTCAACACATTCACGCGTACGGCCTGGTTAAACGTCTGCTGCTGCATCTGTTTGGCGGGAATATCGGCCGTCAGATTGATGGGAATACTGAGCCGCCGCTCGGTTGTTTGGGGCCGAACGTTCATCTCCAGCAGAAATGCCAGCCGGGACCGCCCCTCCACATTACCCAGGCGGATAACGTTATCTTCCAGAACCAACGGCTGGGCAAAAGGAACAATTTTGTAGCCGTATTCCAAAGACAAAAAGTCAGGAAAATCACGGTGCAGGCGCATATTTTTGGCATAGACGGTGCCCATGCCTTTAATGCGTTCTTGTAGTTTTTGCACCACACTCCGGGGCTGTTCAATGAAGCCTGACTGTCCGCCCGATGGGGCCACCAACTGATCCAGGAATTGGTCGTTCCAATCGGAGCCAATGCCAAAAGCGGTGATGCCAATGCCATCTACGGCCGTGCGCGCCGCCAACTCCAGGCATTGTTTATCATCGCCATACGTGTGCCCATCAGTCAATAGGATCAGATGGTTTGAATACTCGCCCAGCGGCGACTGCCGCAGTTCCTTTGCCCCTGCCGCCAAACCCTGGTAAATCTCCGTGCCGCCGGAGGCTTCAATGGCGTGCAGCCCGCGCAAAATGCCCGGTTTGTGCCTGAGCGGTTCGGCCGGCGCCACCACCTCTGCGCGATCACTAAAGCTAACAATGGACAGAACGTCAGAGGGTGTTAGCTTTTCAATGACCAGTTCCACCGCCGCTTTCACAGCATCCAGCCGCCGTCCCTGCATAGACGTGCTGCGGTCAATCACCAGGCACAAATTCAGCGGCAGTTGTTGGCCGCTGCTCTGCTTGGGTGGGCGAATGTCTACCAACAGGTAGAGGCGCTGCTCGGTATCAGAAACTTCAACTTTATCCCGGCTGAGGGTTAGCTCAATGTCCAGGTCAACCATGGTGGTTTCCACCAGGAGCGAGTCATAGGTGGCGCGCCGCACCGGATCACTCAGGACTTCATAGGCATTCACCAACCGCTGGTAATCGGCGTTACGCGCCCGGTCACGTTCGGCAGGGGGGAAACTATTTTGCATGGCTTCAAACGCAATCCGAATGGCGGTTGCTTCTGCTTTGGGATCAACACCCAAAATAGCATAGTAATCAAAAATCTTACTCATTTGAAACCTTGATGCAATCAGAGGAAACGGTTCTGTATGTCATCCCTGCCGTGCAGACCTGACAGGTTTTCCCCCGTTCAACTTGAAACTGATCGGGTCAAAAACCTGTCAGGTCTCTTGATGAACGCTTACATGCCATGCCTACCGGTTGACGATTATAGACTGAACTCGACCACTATCACCGTGATATTGTCATTACTGTTAGCGGCTATAGCGGCATTGTACAGGTCGTCTACCATTTGTTGAATCGGTTTGTCTTCGTTCAAGATGCTGTTTATCACGTCGTCAGAGACAAAACCACAAAGCCCATCACTGCAAAGCAGCAGTTTGCCTTTTTTGGGCAGTAAGCGCATGTAGGTATCAATTTCTACTTCTTCACCCTGACCGACGGCGCGCAGCAGCACATTGCGATAGCGGTAAACGGTGGCTTCTTCGGGGGTTAGCTGCCCCACGTCTTGCAGGCGCTGTACCAGAGAATGGTCATTAGTGATGGCTTCCAGTTTTTCATCGGTGTGCAAATAGAGCCGGCTGTCGCCCACATGGGCGACGTGTAAACGGTTACCTAACAGCAGGGCCACGGTGAGAGTGGTGCCACTATCCACATCCGGTTCATCCTGGTAAACGGCCGTGTTCGCAATTTGTACCGCTTCTACCAATGTGTCCCGTATCCCTATTTGTGGTGCGGTGTCCTGTGCCAGCAGCGGCAGATAAATTTCCTTTAAGATATGATTGGCCGCCTGGCGAGAGGCAATTTTGCTGGCGACATGCCCATTGGTATGTCCACCCATGCCATCGGCCACAATGTAAAGGCCAAAAGGCATCATGGTGAAATGCCCACCTGTTTCCGTAGCAAAGGCAATGCAGGAATCTTCATTCCGGTCGCGGGCGCCAATGTCACACCGCCGGGCAAAATGGATAACGACTTCGGCTTTAGCGGCAGAACCCGACGAGCCAGAAATTATCCTCTTGACGCCGGGGATGGTAAGCGGGGGGAGTTCCTCCGTCCTACCAATCCCGTCTCCTGTTTCCCCTTCGGCAGCATAAAAAAAAGGCTGCGTATGGGGCGAGGCGGGTTTGGCGTCATCCTCTGGGACCATTGCCAGATCGTCCGATTCTGAAAATGAGGTTGATTCATTCATTAGCATTAAGCCTAAACAAGATTGCCATACCGTTTGACGAAAGAGAAGTCGGCCACAAACGGGTAGGTAGTTTGTTTTTATGCTGATAAGGCATATAAAGTGTGGTTGCTAGAACCAATGTAGATCATGTCATCCATCACGACAGGGGAGGAGATAAAACGGCCGTCGGTATCAAACCGCCAGCGTAAATCCCCCTTGCGCAGGCTCAGGCAGTAAAGTGTGCCATCGGTAGAGCCAATGTAAACAGCGTCATGGGAAACAGCCGGAGAGGACGTGACCTGGCCTTTCGTTTCAAAAGTCCACAACTGGCGGCCTGAATCAGTATCTAGCGCATACAGGTTGCCATCGGCAGAGCCAATAAAAAGAACGGTGTCATAGACGGTAGGGGAAGAAACAATGGGACGACGGGCGCGGAAACGCCAGATAACATACCCGGAAGCAGCGTCTAAAGCGTAAACGGTGGCATCGTGGGAACCCACGTAGACGATCTCATTTGCCAGAGTGGGTGAGGAGGTGACATTGCGTTTGGCTTGCGCCTGCCACACTGTTTTGCCGGAGGCCAGTTCCAGGCAAAATATGTAGCCGCCCTCTGTGCCAAAAAACACCCGTTCATCATCCACATAAGCGGTGGAGCGCACGGCGCTGTAGGCGCGGGCTTTCCAGGCTGAACGGCCCGTGCGCACGTTGACCGCATAAAAATGCCCATCGTCAGAGCCGAAAAAGGCGTGGTCGAAACGGACACGGGGGGATGTGTAAATGGGGCCGCTGGTGAGAAAACGCCAGTTCTGGCGGCCGGTGCGGGTCTGTACGCTGTAAAGATGCCGGTCTACAGAGCCGATAAAAACGTTGTCTTCATACACAAAGGGGGCCGATCCGCCAACATTGTCCATGGCCGGAAATTTCCATACAAATTCCCCTTTGGCCTGGGAGAGGGCATAGAGGTTGTTGTCATAGGCGCTGACAAACACCATGCCGTTGGCGACGGCTACTCGCCGCCGAATTTCATCTTCACACTTGAATGTCCAGACCGGCTTGATCTGGTTGATGGCAGGAGAAACAATGCCGGGCAGTCCGGGTGGTGGAGAAGCAACGGCCGTATTCACCAGTACGGCTGAAAAAGCAGTATCAACAGGGGTGGGGCTGACGGCCGTAGCCGCAAAACCGGGCCGCCGCAGCGCTTCTAAGGCCATTTTGAGCGCCTGCGCATTGGGATACCGGTCAACGGGGTCATACGACAGACAGCGCATGATGATCGCTTCAAATTCAGGGGAAACCTTGGGGTTTACTTTGGTGATAGGCCGTTCGTTAAAGGTAAACGGCGGTTCCAGCCGGGGGTCTTGTTTGGTAAGCAGGTGATGCAGGGTGGCGCCCAGCGCGTAGATGTCACCGGCGGGTTCAGCCCGACCCCGGTATTGTTCGGGTGGCGAATAACCCTCGGTGCCGATCATGGTGCCCTTGTCGCCGGTTTCAAACACTTTAGCAATGCCAAAATCAATGAGGACGATACGGCCGTATTGATCCAGCATAATGTTCGACGGTTTTACATCGCGGAAGACTATGGGCTGTGGCCTCTGATTATGCAGATGATCCAGGGCATCACACAATTGAATGGCCCATTCCAGCGCCGTAGCCTGGTCAAGCATTTCGGTAGACTCTTCCAGCCATTGATCCAGGTCCTTGCCCCGAATGATGTCCAACACCAGATACGAGCGGTCTTCTTCGGTGAAATAGTCCGATACATCGGGGATGGCGGGGTGGTCTAACATCGCCAGCATACTGGCTTCTCGTTCAAACGACTTGATGGTAAGCTCCCTCATCTGGGGGTCAGGCGTGGAAATGACCATCTCCTTAATGGCGCAGAGCTTGGTCACATTGGGGAAGCGCATATCCCGCGCTTTATAAACGGAGCTGAAGCCGCCTGAACCTAGCGTACCGACAATGCGGTACCGGTCTTGCAGCATATCGCCTGGCTGCAAACGTGCTTTGGTTGACGTTTTTTGGCGGTTTCTCTTGCTGCTGAGTTGTCTGGTGGTTAATTGCCCCATGTTTATCAGATCTCTCTTCCAGTGATGGCCTGGTGGCTAATTATAAGTTGACCCCGGCGAAATGATCAAGCGTCCACCGGATTTGGTCTGCGCTGCCACATTCGTTCGCCACCGACCTTGTTGGCGTGGTGTTGAATCTGCTGCGTCAGGTCAGCACGGCCGTTAAAAAACGTGCTGAGTTGCGAGGTGTAGGCCGCAATGGCTTCAATTTTAACGACAATATCAACGGCCGTCAGTGGGATGGTCTGGCTATGCCAGACGGAACTGCCAGATGAAAGTACAGCCGTGACCGCCTCCTGCTCCCGCGCATACGGGTAATCTTCGTAATAAATCAGGTCATCGCCAAAACAGATTTCGGCGGCGCGGCGCACAATCTGGTGATCTACGTGGTTGCCCACTGCCAGCGGCGCGCACACCAGCGGGCTGGGGGGCAGCGTGGCCAATTGGGCGGCCAATCTTTCCACCAATGTCTCTTCGTCCGGGTGAATGGCGCCGGTAATCTCGGCCCAGTTCGTGTAAAGGGCACGGCCGTCTGCCCCCACCCGGTAAATGCAATCCGGCACAGTCCAGTGCTGGTAGGCAGCGTGCAGGATGACGCAGGCGTTAATATCCTCGGCGCGGCGGGCAGCGACGGCGTCATGGGCCAACTGCCAACGGCCGTGCAGCTCCCGCGCATATTCCGAAAACCCCACCGCCGCCGGGTCGCCGGCCATGATGGTGACAATGAGAACGTTTCTGTCCACCACCGTCTGCCGCGCAATTTGCCCACCACAAGATAAGGCGGCGTCGTCTAAATGGGGAGAAAGATAAATAGCATCAATCATAAAGGAGATTGGAGATTGGAGATTAAAGATTAAAGAGTGCCCAATCTCCAATCTCCAATCTCATCTTAGTTGGCTTGCACGTTGCCAGCCAACTATAATACGAAGCTTATGTCTGAGCAATTGACGCATCTGGATGAACACGGCCGTGCCCGCATGGTAGATGTCGGCCACAAAGACGATACCGCGCGGGTGGCTACCGCCCGCGGCGCGGTTCACATGCAGCCGGAGACCTTGCAGCAAATCATCGCCGGCAATATGAAAAAGGGGGATGTGCTGACGGTGGCCGAACTGGCGGGCGTGATGGCGGCCAAACGCACCAGCGACCTGATTCCACTCTGCCATCCCCTCATGCTCAATCACATCACCGTCACCTGCACCCCCAACCCGGCGCAAAGCTGCGTGGACATTGAAGCCACCGTCCGCTTAACAGGTAAAACGGGTGTGGAGATGGAGGCTCTGACGGCCGTGACCATCGCCGGCCTCACCATTTACGACATGGCTAAAGCGATAGACAAAGGGATGCGCCTCACCGATGTGCGTTTGGTGCGCAAAGAAGGTGGGAAAAGTGGAGAGTGGAGATTGGAGATGTGTTAATCTCCAATCTCCACTCTCCACTCTCTACTATGGAACTCAACATTCGCCTATTCGCTACTCTCAAAGACCGCGCCGGGCAGGGGCACATTCTGGTGCGCCTGGACGAACCGGCGACCGTGCAAACGCTGTTGGCGGCGATTGTGAACCAGTATCCGGCGTTGGGCACGGCCGTTGCCAGCAGTATCGTCTCGGTGAATAAAGCATTTGCGGGGGAGGACACGGCCGTGCGGCCCGGCGACGAAATCGCCATTTTCCCGCCCGTCAGCGGCGGCAACTTCCCCCATCCCACCTACTTTGCCATCACCACAGAAGCCGTAGACATCAACGCCATTCACCAGCGCCTCACCGCTCCCGACGTGGGGGCGATTGTCACCTTCACCGGCTCTGTGCGCGGTCAGACCAACCGCCAGGGTCTACCCGACGAAACCATCTACCTGGAATATGAAGCCTACGAGGAAATGGCCGAACAAAAAATGGCTCAGATCGCCCAGGAAATATGGGCGCGCTGGCCCCTGGTCAAAGGCATTGCCGTCGTCCAGCGCATTGGTGCGCTGCAAGTGGGCGACATGACCACCTTCGTCGCCTGCGCCGCCGCCCACCGCGACCAGGGCGTCTTTGACGCTGCCCGCTACGGCATAGACCGCCTGAAAGAAATCGTGCCCGTTTGGAAAAAAGAAGTCGGCCCCGACCAAAGCGTTTGGGTAGAAGGCCATTATCATCCCACCGAACAAGATAATTTGGAGATTAAGAGATTGAGAGATTAGGAGATTGTGCAATCTCCTAATCTCTCAATCTCCCAATCTCCAGTCTCAAATCTGGAGAGTTCTATGGAACACGAAAATACACACCGCCGTCACCGCGTGGTCATCACCGGCATGGGGTCTATCAACGCTCTGGGGCACAACGCCGAAAGCACCTGGGCGGCGGCGCTGGCGGGCCGCTCCGGCATCGGCCCGCTGACTCTGGTAGACCCCAATGATCACACCGCCCGTGTCGTCTGCGAAGTGAAAGAATTTGATCCCGATCAATACATGGATCGCAAAGAAGCCCGCCGCCGGGATCGTTACCAGCAGTTGGCAACCGTTGCCGCCCACGAAGCGTTGACCCAATCCCACCTACCCATCACCGAAGAAAACAGCCATCGCATTGGCATCATTCTGGGCACCGGCGTCGGCGGCATTCGCACCCTGGTAGAACAGGGCAAAATCCTGGTGGAAAAGGGGCTGCGCCGGGTAACGCCCTTTGCCATTACCATGATCATGCCCAATGGCGCGGCCGGCATGTTAGCCATTGATTATGGCATTCATGGCCCCTCTACCACCATTACCTCGGCCTGCGCTTCGGCCAGCGACGCCATCGGCCACGCCTTCCGGGCCATTCGCTCCGGCGATATTGACGCCGCCCTGACCGGCGGCAGTGAATCCATCATGGCGACGGTAGCCATAGCCGGCTTTGAACGGGCCGGCGCCACTTCTGTGAAAAACAGCGCCACGCCGCAGCCTTTTGACAAAAATCGGGATGGCCTGGTGGTGGGCGAGGGCGCGGCCATGCTGGTGCTGGAAAGCCTGGAAAATGCCCTGGCGCGGGGCGCCACCGTCCTGGCGGAAATTGTGGGCTACGGCCAGACGACGGACGCTTTTCACATCACCGCGCCCTCAGAAGGCGGCTCTGGGGCGGCGCGGGCCATGCGTATCGCCCTGAAGGAAGCGGGTTTGCAACCGGAGGACGTGGACTACGTTAGCGCCCATGGCACGGCTACAGAACTAAACGACAGCAACGAAACGGCCGCAATCAAAGCCGCCCTGGGTGAACACGCCTACAACATCGGCGTCAGTTCTACCAAATCTATGACCGGGCACTGTATGGGCGGCACGGGGGCCATGGAAAGCGTTTTTTGCGTGCAGGCCATTCGTGACCAGATAATCCCCCCTACGATCAATTATGAAACGCCCGACCCCGCCTGTGACCTGGATTATGTGCCCAATGTGGCCCGGCCGGCCAGTGTGAATGTGTGCATGAACAATGCCTTTGGTTTTGGCGGGCACAATGCGGTGCTGTTATTCAAGAAGTATAACCATGAATGAGGTTTTGGATAATCTGGGGTTGTTAGAGCAAAAGCTGGATGTGCAATTTAGGGATTATTCCCTGCTGACGCGCGCCCTCACCCACCGCTCGTTCTGGAATGAGAAGCCAGAAGCATCGCTGGAAGATAATGAGCGGCTGGAGTTTTTGGGGGACGCGGTACTGGATTTTGTGGTGGGCGCGTATCTGTACCACCATTTCCCGGAGATGAATGAGGGGGAGCTAACCAGTTTGCGGGCGGCGCTGGTGCAGGCCAGGGCGTTGGCGGCCTTTGCCCGCGAGTTGGACCTGGGCAACTTCTTGCGCCTGGGTTATGGCGAGGCGGAAAACGGCGGGCGGGAACGTATCCCTATTTTGTGCGCCACCTTTGAGGCGGTGATTGGCGCCATCTACCTGGATCAGGGATTGGCGCCGGTGGAGCGGATTGTGGCCGGGTTTATTGGCCCGGCGCTGGTGGACATCCTGGCTTCTTCTTCACACAAAGACGCCAAGAGCGAGTTCCAGGTGTGGGCGCAGGCGCGCTACAACATCACGCCGCGTTACGATGTGGTGGACACCAGCGGGCCAGACCATGCCAAGGTGTTTACGGTGGCGGTGCGCGTGGGTGAGGAGGTGTGGGGGCAGGGCGACGGCCGTAGCAAACAAAGCGCCGCGCAGGCAGCAGCCATTCAGGCCATGGTCAGGGTGAAAGAACTGGATGAGTCTGAAGAATAAACTGCGCCTGTTGATCACGGGGGGTAGCAGTTATCTGGGGCAGCATCTCACGCCGCAGGCCACGGCCGTATATGACACCCTGTACACCTATTTTCAACACGACCCCCTGAACAGCGGGCAGCGTGAACGGCTGGATTTACGGGATGAAACGGCCGTACTCCGCCTGATTACTGACTTCCGCCCCGATGTCATCATCCACACCGCTGGCAGCAACCGGGGCGCGGATATGGCGGCGGTGATCCGGCTGGGGACCAGGCATATCACCCAGGCGGCGCAACAGGTCAACGCCCGGCTCATCCATCTTTCCTCCGATGTGGTCTTTCGGGGAGACGCGCCGCCGTATGCGGAAACGGCCGTGCCCAGCCCCATCAACGCTTACGGCCGTGCCAAAACAGACGCCGAAGCCATTGTCCAGAGCTATCCCCACCACGTCATCATCCGCACCTCCCTCATCTACGGGCTGGACGTGATGGATCATGGCACGGCCTGGATGGCCCAGGCGCTGCGCGCCGGGCAGCCTGTGACCCTGTTCACCAACCAGATACGCAACCCCGTTTGGGTAGAGACGCTGAGCCAGGCCTGCCTGGAACTGGTAGACCATCCATTTACCGGCGTTTTGCACGTGGCCGGCCGCCAGGTGATGAGCCGCGCCGATTTTGGCCTGCGCCTGTTGGATTATTGGGATATTCGGGAACGGGACACACTGTTTATGGGGCCAACCGGCGCGGGGGAATGGCCGTTGAACTGTGAATTGGATTTGCGGCTGGCAACGGCCGTGTTGCGCACCCCTCTGCCCGGTGTGGATGAAGTGTTGGCAGGCTTCCCCTTAAGATGAGACTGGGAGATTGAGAGATTGTGACCCTTCAATCTCCCAATCTCTCAATCTCTCAATCTCATTCGGGAAAGTAGGTGATAAATGGATGCTTATTTGGATCCGCTTTGCACCCACACCTTAATACCCCCTGCCCCCCCCTTTTTCCGCTTTATTCCCCCCTTGACTTTGCGCTGGCGAATATGCTAGACTGCCCGGCAGTGTAAGGAAGAGGACGACTTGGGTGAGCGTTACACCCCACCAACAAAAAATCTGGGAAGAAAGGGTTTAATATATGAGCGATATGCAAGATCCATTTGAGGAGATGGACGTAGTTACGGTTCTGCTTGCCGAGGGTATGGAACAGGGTTATCTGACATACGACCAAATTATGGAAGCACTGCCGGAAGTAGAAGACAATCTGCAATTACTGGAAACGGTTCTGGAAGAAGCACAGGCAGCGGGTCTCCCCATTTACAATAGCGAAGACGAAGTAGATGCACCACCGATGTCCCTAAACGGGGCCGGGGCCGAAGAACTGGACGACGACATTTTAGAGAGCTTCAGCTTTGCCGCCAGTGAAATGAGCGACACATCTCATTCCGCGCCGTTGTTTGATCTGAGCAATGTGCCCATTGATGATTCAGTGGGATTATATTTCCGGGAAATGGGTCAACAAGGGCTTCTGTCTGCTGAAGAAGAAGTGCAGTTGGCCATGGAAATTGAAGCCGGGCGGGCGGCTGACCGTAAGCTGCGTAAAGAAGCGGAAACACTCAATGACGATGAAATTGACCACCTGGTAAACATTTGCGAGGTGGGTGACGCCGCGCGCGCCCATCTAATTCGCGCCAATACCCGCCTGGTGGTCAGCATTGCCAAAAAATACCGGGGTCGTGGCCTGCAATTTCTGGATTTGATTCAGGAAGGCAACGTGGGTTTGATGAAAGCGGTAGAAAAATACGACTACCGGCGTGGCAACCGCTTCAGCACCTATGCCACTTGGTGGATTCGGCAAGCCGTCACACGTGCCTTGGCCAACCACGGCCGTACCATCCGCATCCCCGCCCACCTGGGCGGCCGCATCAGCAAGCTGTATCAAATTGCCCAGGAGTTGGAACAGGAGTACGGCCGTCAGCCCACCGCTGAAGAGATCGCCGAGCACATGGAACTGCCCGCCGACCGCGTGCGCTGGATGCTGCGCACCAGCCGCCAACCCGTCCATTTGGAACGCCCTGTTGGTGACGAATCGGATGCCGAATTGGGCGACTTCATCGAAGATGTGGACGCGCCGCCCCCCGCCGAAACCGTTGCTTCCAAAATGCTCACCGAAGAGTTGGGCGAAATTTTGGACCAACTGACGCCGCGTGAAGCCCGCATCCTGCGTCTACGTTATGGCCTGCAAGATGGTGAATCCCGCACCCTGAAAGAGGTAGGCGAGATGTTTGGCCTCTCCCGCGAGCGCATCCGCCAACTGGAAAAAGAGGCGCTGCGCAAACTGCGCCATCCCAACTTTGCCGGGCACCTGCGCCAGTATTTGAACTAAGTCCCAGACATCGGATTTTTTGGAAAAATCCGATGTCTCTACGACGCACCATCAGACCCGAAGGGTTTCCAAAACCCTTCGGGTCTTTTTTATTTCGAAGGAAGGTCAACGGCCGTATCACTCCCCTGTTCATTTCGCCCAAAACAAATGCGGCTTTAATGACCCTCCCTGTTATGCTAAAATATGCTTATGTCAGCAAAAGATTTGTTCCACAATGCCGTCAAACAAGCTCTTCAAAAAGATGGCTGGACAATTACCCATGACCCCTTTCCTTTGACTGTAGATGATATTAACATGGCCGTAGATTTAGGGGCAGAAAAGCTGATTGCGGCCGTCAAAGGAACACAGAAAATAGCGGTTGAAGTCAAGAGTTTTGTGGGAGCATCAAACATCACCGAGTTTCATACGGCTTTAAGGCAATTTCTGAACTATCGAATCGCTCTGGAAGTTAAAGAGCCAGATCGTGTTTTGTATCTGGCTGTACCGTCGGATACTTTCAAAGAATTTTTTGTTCTGCCCTTCATTCAAACAGTTATTCACCGGCATCAGTTGAGACTGGTAGTTTACAGACCGGAACAGGAGGTTATTGTCACATGGATAAACTAGAAAGTTACCGTGCAACCATTCAAGAGATCCTCAAGCAGCGAGCCATTGTGCCATTGGGTGATACCGAGGTGGAGGCGCAAACGGTTTTTGACGCCCAAAATGACCATTATCAGCTTGTACATACTGGCTGGCAAGACGATAACCGGTTGTACGGCTGTATGGTACACGTGGATATAAAGAACGGTAAGTTTTGGATTCAGTATGATGGTACAGAGCAAGGTGTTGCCAACGAGTTGGTGGCGCGGGGTGTGCCCAAAGAAGATATTGTGCTGGCATTTCACGCACCGTATAAACGGCCGTACACTGGTTTTGCCGCCAATTAGAAGATTGTCGTTTGGGTCACGGCCGTAACGCGATTGATGGGGGTGGGGCACGGCCGTATCATCCCCCTGTCCCCATTAAACAAAACAGGTGCGGCAACGGCCGTTATCCCACCAGATGGAACCCGGCGTCTGATATAAAAAACGCACTGAAAGTGCGTTGCAGACGGCCCAAGGGTACGGTGGCCCCCAGTGCGCTTGTATAACAGCCTGGGAACGGAATTCCCAGGTAATAAATGCCATAAGTCACTCACCACTCGAATCTACCACGATTTCCATGCAATGGTCTGTATGTGAATGTTTGTTAAGGTACAATTATTTTGGTAGGTCATCTTGTTTCTCCTAAATGGTTTTGCAACTCTCTAGGATACCTGATGGCCTACCGGCTATCTGATTTTTACAGAAAGTAATTTACACTATCATAAAGCGAAGCTAAAACCGGCAAATTATTGCCAAAATACAGGCGATTGTGATCGCCTTTTTGATATAGACAGGTGTATTGACCAGGTTCGGTCAGCAAGATTTGTGATTCTGGTTGTTTGTTTTCATATGCTAAAGAGAGGCCATTATCCGGCTCGCCTTCATGTACCAGATCATTTCCGTTCCATCTGGTCTTAGAAATTCCAGTTGCCATATCTCACCTGTCTAATTTTCCAGCCATTGTCGCGTTAATCTGCCTGGAACCATGCGTAAGGTCAAAACCATTATTTTACCCGACCAGCTTTGCTCTAAAGCCGCATAATCCTGCCACATTGAACCCATCAACAACCCTGGGCCATCATTGATAAAAAGCACCTGGGCATAGCTCAAGATTTCGTTGGCACAGTTTTTGTAGCCACCTGTGCGATCATCTTCCTGAGCGCCGCCTCTGTCGGAATCATATCGAGCCAAACCAATGGCGATCACCCCGTCGCTGGCTGCATTATAGATGACAAAATCTACAGGGCGGTTTGGATTGGGATAGTCTTTGAAAATGTTGCCCAGACGGATGTCTTGCCCGGCTCTTTGGGGGCCGTCAATAGGCAAATCTGGGAACTGGGAACGAAACATGGCGAAGAAACGGTCGGTCAAATCGTACCCTTTTTGCCCACGACTTTTGTATTCCCATAAAACGGCGCAGAGGGCTTCATCAGGCAACGGCCGTGACATAAACGCCGCCTGCACTTCCTGAATTGCCCGGAAATTCCGCCCGAACTGCTCATTTATTTGCTGTGCCTGCCTTTTCTTTTTGAGCATCTCCACTGGCGTTGCCGGGCTGACGTACTTCCGAAATACACGGCACAACTGAATACGCATCCATTGTGACTCCACCTCTGCGATTTGCAGCAACAAACGTTGGGAAGATTCCGAAGTCAGCAAGAGCTTTTTGAACAGTATCAATACAGGTTCATACAGAGCCACCGCATCGGCCAAGATGTCCGGGTAAAATTCGCCCGAAGCCAGGGTAATCTAGTGATGGCCTTCTTCTCTGTAATCGGCAAATGCGTTCAGGTTTGCGGGCAATGATTGATTCAATTTGATGCTTCTCCCGGTTGCAAGCAGATCAGTGAAAGGGAATTATACCTATCATTCATTGTAGCGGGTGGAGCAATTCGGCCAGCAGCGCCCGTTCGCCGGCTTCGTCGGCCACACGGCCGTCCAGCCGTGCCGCCAGTAGTTCATCCAAAATCGCGCCAAAACGGGGGCCGGGTTTCAGACCCAGGGCGCGCAGATCATTGCCGGTCACGGCCGTTTTCACACCCTGCCACTCCCGCACATACCGCTCCAACAGGCGCACCAGCCGCGCCTCATCTAGCAGGGCGCGAACGACCAGCAGCACACGGGGGTGGTACGGCCGTAACGCCTTTTCCACCTGGCTGGGGCGGGCGTCCAATGGGAGTTCCGTCAGCGCCGCCCACGCCTGGGCGCAGGCGGCTACGTCCAGCCGGGTCAGCTTACGCACCCGCAGCCGCTCCATCAATTCTGATTGCGCCGGTTCCGGCAGCGGCGCCACCCACAGCGCAAAATAGAGGAAAGCCGGCGTTTCGTCTTCCTGAAAGGTGCGCCAGAACGGGTCGGTGAGCAACGGCCGTAGCCGGGCAAACGCCGCCTCATGGACCGCCGTCCAGGTGGCTGCCGGGTGCAAATGGGGTAATACATATAATTCCGCCAACCGGTGCATCACTGGCGCCGGGTCACTTTCCCGAAAAGCCAGTTCAAACTCATGGCGAATGCGCGAGCCAGAAACACGCTCCAATAAAGGCAGGGCATTGGCAATCAGTTCTGCCGTGCGCGCCTCAATGTGAAATCCCAACCGCTGTTCCAGGCGTACCGCCCGCAAAATGCGGGTGGGGTCATCCACAAAACTCAGACTGTGCAGCACACGGATGATACCCTGCGCCAGATCACGCTGCCCGCCGTAAAAATCGAGCAACTGCCCCAAAAACGCGCCATCCAGCCGCACCGCCAGGGTGTTGATGGTGAAGTCACGCCGGTGCAAATCCAGCTTGATGGAGCCGTGTGTTACCTCCGGCAAGGCGGATGGCTCGCGGTAAAATTCGGTGCGGGCGGTGACGAAGTCTATGGAAGAAAGTGGGGGGTTGGCGGGATGAGCGGCCAGCACGGTTTGCCACACGGCCGTGTCCAGCGTCCATTTGGCGGTGCCGAAACGTCCGTGCGCGTGAACCTGCCCGCCCACTGTTTGCTGCAACTGCCGCGCCAGGCGGATGGCGTCTCCTTCGACCACCATGTCCAGATCGATGGGCGATTGGCCCAGCAGCAAGTCGCGCACAATGCCGCCCACAAAATAAAGGGGCTGGCCCAATTCGGCCGCCACCTCGCCCACAGCCTGCACCAGCGCCCACAAGGGAGGCGGCAGCTTTTCCATGAGCATCTGGCGCATGTCTGGCTCCGCCAGGCGGGGGCCGGGTTTGAACAGGTAGTTAAGCAGATCGGTGCGGGTGACAATGCCGATGGGTACGCCATTGGCCGCCTGGTCGCCTTCGGCCAGCACCGGAATTTGCCCCCACCCCTCGCTGAGCATCACTTTCTGCAAATGGTCAATGGAGTCAGACGGCCGTACCGTGATAGTACCCGTCTTCATAATGCGGCTGATGGGCAGATTGCTCAGGTTGTGGCTCAGCGCCCGGTCTACGGCGCGGCGCGTCAGCAGGCCCACCACCTGTTTGCTGTCTGGGTCCAGCACCGGATAGCCTTCATACCCAAAACGGCGGATGACCTCGGCGGCTTCGGCTACCGTCACCGACGGCCGTAACGTTTGCACCCCAAAGGACATCAATTCCGCCACCTGCGCCAGAGGGGTAACGGCCTGGGGCAGCACGTGGAGAATCTCGGCGCTAACGGCCGTGAGCGATTTCCCAGACACCCGCGCCGCCGCCGCCCGGCTGTGCCCGCCGCCGCCCAGCGCTTTGGCCACCACGCCCACATCCACCTTGTCGCTGGCGCTGCGGGCTACCACCTGCACATCTCGCTGCAACTGCACCAGCATGAACAGGGCTGCCGGCGTCAGCGATTCACGCAGCCGGTGGGCAATGCCGGAGATTTCCTCGTCAAAATCATCAGGCGCGGTGGCCGCGGTGATGGCTACCGATTGGCCGTACACGTCATGCCAGGTCACGGCCGTGAACAACTGGTCATACAGGGCGAACTGCTTTTCCGTCAACGGCAGGTTCAAAAAGCGGCGGGCCACCGCCAGCACTGCCCCCTGGCCCAGCAGCCAGGCCGCCGCCGACAGGTCGCGCGGGGTGGTCGTATCATAGGTCAGCGCCCCCGTATCTTCGTAAATGCCCAACAGCAGCAGCGTCGTTTCCTCGGCCGACAGCGCCAGGCCAGAACTCTGCAACTGTTCCACCAGCAGCGTCACCGTCGCTCCCACCGCTTCCACCTGGTAATGCCACCGCTCATGGGGCTGGTAATCAGTGTGGTGATCAATGACGTGGACGGACGGCCGTTTCACCACTCCCCGCACCGAATTCAACGCATGGGTATCCACCAGCAGTACTTCGCTGATTTTACGTTTATGCCAGTCAGACGGCCGTACAAAAGGCAGCGCGTCCCAATAGAGCGTCAAAAACTGCTCCACGTTACGGTTCACCCGGCGCGGCAGCAGCGGGATCGCCTGCGGATACAACCGGTGCGCCGCCAACAGCGAAGCAATCGCGTCAAAATCAGCATTCTCGTGGGTCATAATCAACTGCATAGGGCAATTATAGCAGGGGATTGGGTGTCAGGTGTCAGGCACTTGAACACCTGATACCTAAACACCAAAGCACTTAAGCACCCCCTGTGACACCTACTGCCACAAATTGACACATTCCTGCTTGACTATATAGAACACGTGTGCTATTTTTTACTAGAACAGATGTTCCGCACACTTTTCTTCAGGGATCAGCCGGATGCGCCCCCGGCTATCCCTACCCTGCATATCCCTGTGTACTCATCTGCCAGCTACCCCAGATGGGTACACAGCAAAATGAATCAAGTGGGTAGTCATGTGAAGCCTCTGGCAGAGGGGCGATAGCGGAAAAGAGGATAAGCCATGAGAAACAGTCAATACTTTCAATCCCGAAGTGCTGTCGGCAACCGGCTCTCGCAACTGGGAGCCAATGTGCCCAAGAAGTTTCTGGTCGGCGCGGTCTTGCTGGTGGCGTTGATCGCCTTTGAGATTTTCAATTTCGACACCAGCCAATACGCGCTGCGCAACATCCTGGGTGATATTGAATTCCTGGGCATCGCCTGGGCCACCATCCTGGCGCTGGCCTTTTGCTCCATTGATTTTGCCGGTTTAATCCGCATCTTCACCCCGGAGCGGGGCGTGGAGGAACCAAAGGAAGTGTGGTACCTCACCGGCGCCTGGCTGCTCGGCGCGACCATGAACGCCATTCTCACCTGGTGGGCCGTTTCCCTGGCGCTGCTGAACCACAGCTTTGGCAATGAGGTACTCAGCCGCGAACAACTCTTGCTCTATGTGCCCATCTTTGTGGCCGTGTTGGTCTGGCTGACCCGCATCCTGTTTATTGGCGCCTTCTCGGTAGCCGGGGAACATATTTTTGACATTCACAGTATGGGCAAACCAACCACACCCTATGCCCGCCCGGCGCAAAAACGCCCGGCATTGGAGCAGCAGCCAACGGCCGTGAGCCGTCCGCCCGCCACCCCCCAACGCAGCCGCGTCAATCGTCCTGCACCCAAGCCGGTCTCTGCGCCCATGCCCCAGGCCAGCTTCACCGAAGAACTGCAATATGAACCCATCATGGCCAAACCGGCGCAGCCGCACCAGCCTGTGACCCCACCCACGCCCGCTGCCCCCAGCACACCCTACGTCTCGCCGGCATCCCGCGTGCGGCAGCGCCCGCCGCGCCCCGAAGTAGCCCGCCGCCCACCCATCACCGGCGTCCAGGCCCGACCCCGTAACCGGCAGTAGCTGATTGCTAGATTGGTTCAATCTTCAAAGGTTGAACCAATCTTCTTGTGAGATGACCATGACTGTTTACGAACAACGTTATCCCCAAAGACAGCCCGTCGTGCGCAAAGCGCCGCCGGTTACGATATTGCCCGCTTCGGAATATGATGAGGTACATGATTACTGGATTGAGGATGAAGGATTGTGGCCGGCGGAGTATACTGGTTACGGTATGCACCCGATTCAGCAGCGCATGATGATCATCCTGGCTTTTGTCGTTGTGGGCACTTTATTATTTGTGGGGCTGGCTGCGCCGCGTATTCAGGGCAAGGGTGCAGCCGGTGAAGGGGCCAGCGCCGCCAACACCGCCGCCAATGCCACCACTTATACCGGTGGTGGCATTGCCCCCCTTTTCACGCGGGAAGTACAGCACTGGACGCCACAGATTGTGACCTGGGCGGCCGAGCATGGGCTTGACCCCAATATGGTAGCCACTGTGATGCAAATTGAGTCTTGTGGCGACCCGGCGGCGCTCTCTATTGCCGGGGCACAGGGTTTATTCCAGGTGATGCCGTTTCATTTTCAGCCGGGCGAAAATGCCTTTGATCCCAATACGAATGCCTTCCGGGGCATGTCGTTCCTGGCGACGCTGGTGAAGCAGTTTGGCGAATCGGGGCTGGCCTTTGCCGGGTACAACGGTGGGCCGGGTAATGCGGTGAAGGCGTATGATAACTGGCCGGCCGAGACGAAACGTTACTATTACTGGGCCACCGGCATCTATGAAGACGCCAGCGCCGGCCGGGCAGAAAGCGCCCGGCTAAATGAATGGCTGGCAGCCGGCGGGGCCGGCGGCTGCGCCCGTGCCGCCACCAGTTTAGGTTTGCGTTAATCACTGTTTCTCTGGCTTATTGGTAAACGGCCGTACTCGTCATGGGTACGGCCGTTTTCTTTTCCCCCCGTTTGACGCCCCCCCATTTGCTCCTTATACTTGCCGGGTAGCAACCTTATGAAGGCCGTCCACCCTTCATAGTTCCTAATTCATAATTCCTAATTCCCAAAGGAGGTTTCCCATGACAATTTCCATTACCTGGCACGGACATGCCACCTTTTCCCTGGACGTGAACGGCACAACGCTGGTTGTTGATCCCTTTTTTGCGGGCAACAATCCGGCGGCGAAGACGGCCGTCACTGCCATCTCCGCCCATTACATCCTGCAAACACACGGCCACGCTGACCACATTGCCGATACGGTGGCGTTGGCCAAACGCACCGGCGCACAGGTCATCTGTAATTTTGAAATCGGCAACTGGATTATGAAACAGGGGCACGATAACTGCCACACCATGAACACCGGCGGCGGTTACAACTTCCCCTTTGGCCGCGTGAAGATGACGCCCGCCCTGCACAGCTCTGGCCTGCCGGACGGCAGCTATGGCGGCGATCCCGGTGGTTTTTTGCTGCACGTAGACGGCCGCACTATCTACATCGCCGGCGACACCGCCCTCTTCTCAGACATGGGCTTGATTGGCGTGGTGGGGCTGGATGTAGCCATCCTGCCCATTGGCGACAACTACACCATGGGGCCGGACGACTCCCTACTGGCGCTGGAATATCTCAATCCCAAGGTAGTCATCCCCGGCCATTACAACACCTGGCCGCCCATTGCCGTAGACGTGGCCGATTGGGCCAACCGGGTGCGGGCAAACACGGCCGTAAAGCCCATTGTGCCCGTCGTAGATGAGCCGTTTACGGTGTAATTGGGTAATTGCCTCAATTACTCAATTATCAATCACCACCTCAGGCGAAAAGAAGCTGATACGGCCGTTGCGCGTCAGCGCCGCCATGCTTACCGCGTATCGGGTGGCCGTATCCAGGTTGGTCAGCGCCACATTGCCTGACTGCTCCGAAAGCACATAGCTAAACGTGGGGTAATTTTCTGACTCCACCGGCCGGAAGGAGATGACGTACCCGGCGGCGTTTGCGTCCGGCAGCCAGCTAATCAGGTACGCGCCCGGTTCAGACATGGCAGCAATGGTGGGGGCCGACGGCCGTGTGGGCGACCCTGCCGCCGTTGCTGCCACCGCCACCGCCAACTGCGTTACCTGGCGCAGATAGTTAAAATCCAGCGCCGCCGACACATCTGCGCTGTTGTGCTGCATGGTGGGATCTTCTTGCGATTCCGTCAGGCGCACGGCGGGAATGCCCGCATACAAAAAGCTGAGATGGTCGCCCCAGCGCCCGTCCCGATCCTCGGCGTTTACATGCTCCAGCCCAAACTGCGGCACATAAAAACCACGCACCAGATCCATATACCGCACCAACTCACGGGTTGACGATGAGGCATCGCCGGGTGTAATGGCGCGTATCCATTGCGGAATGCCTGGTCGTCCCCCCACAATATCAAAATTCAAAACAGCGTTTATCTTTGTACCCCGCAGCAGCGTCTGCGTCACAAAATGCTGGCTGCCATACCGCCCCTGCTCCTCCGCCGCAAAAGCCACAAAGATAATGGTCTGGTTCCACTCTTGGGCGCTGAGTAGGCGCGCCGCTTCCAGCAAAACGGCCGTGCCAGAGCCGTTATCATTCGCGCCCGGCGCAAAACTAGAGCCATCATTGGGATCAAAGGTGCGGGAATCGTAATGCGCCGACAGGATAATGGCGCCGGCGTTGGGGTCGCGGCCCGGCAGCGTGGCCACAATGTTCTGTTGATTGGTGGTCACGCCGCCGCTGCTGTAAGGGAATTCATCCGCTTCCACCAGGAGACGGCCGTTGCCCACCCGGAGAAACTCATTAAAAATCCAACGCCGCGCTGCCCCAATGCCCCGTCCCTCCACGTTGGTGACGCTAAACGTATTGCGCGTATGGAAGCCTTCCAACGTCTGCACATAGGCCACCAGATTTTGCTGCGAGACGCTGCGCACCATGTTCAAAATGTCAGCGTCAGCGCCGGCAATGAGATTGCTCTGTGGGTTAATAACCGTATCCGCCGGTAAATTTTGCACCACCGGCAAAGGGGTGGGCGGCGGCGGCAAATTCAACTGCTGTGGCCCCTGTAGCAGGGCACAGGCCAGAGAGGGTGACAACAAAATCCAGAGGAGGAAAAGGGTTCGGCGGCGCAAGAGGCAGATTCAAAAAGAGCCAATCGGCTTTTCCTGGCCGATTGGCTCAACTCAATTATTCACCAGATTTCGGTCTACCCCACGCCTGCATAAACTCAGAAATCAGGTCAATGGGAATGGGGAAGACGATAGTCGTATTGTGTTCCACGCCAATTTCCGTCAGGGTTTGCAGATAGCGCAGGGTCATCGCCCCCGGTTCGCGCCCCATGATTTCGGCCGCTTCGGACAATTTTTGCGATGCCTGGAAATCCCCTTCGGCGCTGATGATCTTGGCGCGGCGGTCCCGCTCCGCTTCGGCCTGCCGGGCCATAGCCCGCACCATGCTCTGGTTCAGTTCCACGTCTTTAATTTCCACAATGCTCACTTTGACGCCCCAGGGTTCAGTGGCTTCGTCAATGATATGCTGCAACGTTTCGTTGATTTGTTCCCGGTCTTGCAGCAGTTGGTCCATCATAGATTGGCCGATGACGTTGCGCAGGCTGGTCTGGGCAATTTGCCAGGTGGCCCGGCGGTAATCTTCTACCTGCACCACAGCCATCGTCGGGCTGACGACGCGGAAGTAAACGACAGCATTGACTTTGACGGTCACGTTATCCCGTGTGATCACTTCTTGCGCGGGCACATCCATCGTCACCGTGCGGGTGTCAATTTTGACCATTTTCTCCACTAATGGGATCAAGATGAAAAGGCCCGGCCCTTTCGCGCCGATCAGGCGGCCCAACCGGAATACAACACCACGTTCGTACTCAGGTACAACACGTATGGATAGTGCTGCCAGCACTATCAAACCAATTAACACCACACAGAACAGCGGTGTGAGGAATTCAGTAATACCCATAGCTTACCTCCTTTGTGTAAGTTTTCCATGCCAGATTATACTCTAAAACAATCGTTTGATTGGTAGCAATGACTTTAGCCCATGTACCCTGCTAAAGCAGTTGCCACTAACCAGCAATTAAACATTATTTACGGGAGAAAGCCAGGAAAGTTCTGGGAACAGCAGGCAGCCGCTCGCCTGGCACTTATGGTATATAATCACGGCCGTGTAGTGGCTGGCACTAACCATCAGCATAAGGAGATTCCACATGGTCAGCACAGTTGTTTTATTGAACGTAGACCCACCCCAAATTAACCAGGTAGCCCAGGCCATCGCCGACATTAATGGTGTGAGCGAGGTTTTTTCCGTCGCCGGCCGATTTGACCTGGTAGCCATTGTGCGTGTGCGCGACAACGACACCATGGCGCAGGTCGTCACCGAAAAGATGTTGGAAGTCCCCGGCATCATCCGCTCGGAAACGCTGATTGCCTTCCGCGTCTTCTCCAAACATGACCTGGAAAGTATGTTTTCGTTGGGCATTGAGTGAGATTTGGAAAACCCTAAGGGTTTCCAAAAAACCTTAGGGTCTGGTTGGCCCATGCGCAGCGACCCTGACGCCATTTTTGACCAATTTCCGGCGCTGGAAACAGCGCGATTGACGCTGCGGCAGATACGGCCGTCGGACGCCCCCGCCCTCTTTGCCATCTTCAGCGATCCGGATGTGACCCGTTACTACGACCAACCTGCCTTCACCGAACTGGCGCAGGCCGAAGGGTTAGCCGCCCGAATGCCGCAGCGGTTTGCCGACCGGCGTACCATCCGTTGGGGCATAACTCGATCAACCGATGACCATCTTATTGGCACGTGTGGCTATGCGGAGTGGAAGCGCCACTTCCGCTGCGCAGCGGTGGGATATGAACTGGCCCAAAGCGAGTGGCGGCAGGGGATCATGACAGAGGCGCTCACGGCCGTACTTACCTTCGGCTTTACCCGGATGCATCTCAACCGCGTCGAAGCCTACGTGATGACCGGCAACGATGCTTCCATGCGCCTGCTGCAAAAGTTGGGCTTCCAGGAAGAAGGGCTGCTCCGCCAATACGGCTACTGGCAAAACGCCTACCACGATCTGCATCTGTTTGCCCTGTTAAAAAGAGACTTTTCGGCTCTACAGGATTTCGTGAAGCCGGCATGACATATGATGCGTGACGAGTAATGCGCGACCAGAGAGACATCACGCATCACTCGTCACGCATCACGCCCCCATTCCGAGACACTTTGTGACAAAACTCCAACATCTGACCGACCAGGAATTACTGCAACAGTGCCGCCAGGGGCAGGCCAACGCCTGGCAGCAGGTCATCACCCGGTACGAACGGCTCATCTTTTCCATTCCCCTGAACTACGGCCTCACCCGCGCCGACGCCGCCGACATTGCCCAACTCACCTTTACCACCCTGGTTGAACACCTGGATCGCCTGCGCGACGACAGTAACCTGGGCGGCTGGCTGGCCACCGTCGCCCGGCGGCACACCCTCCACCACCTGCGCAAGCACAAACGCGAAGCGGTGGGGCAGGAAAAAGACATCGCCGAGAGCCATTTTCTCTTAAATACCCCCGCCGGCGACGCCACCGCTTATTGGGAACGTGTAAATTGGCTCAACCAGGGGCTGGAACTTTTAGACCAACGCTGCCGCCAACTGCTCCTCCTGCTCTACTTTGCCGAAGAGCCGCCCGCATACGAAGAGGTAGCCGCGCAGTTGGGGCTGCGGGTGGGCAGCATTGGCCCCATTCGTGGCCGCTGCCTGGACCGCCTGCGCGCCATTCTGGTAGAGCGCGGGTAGCGAATAGACCCTAAGGGTTTTCTTAAACCCTTAGGGTCTCAAAAATTGCTGTATTTTTGCTCCTGGCTCCGTCTTTTATCAGTGAAGCAGAATAAGCAAGGATGGATATGATGGTAGATTCGCAAATTCCCGATACCGCCCGGTTAGCTGATTGGCTGGAAGGCAGATTGTCGCCAGAAGACACGGCCGTACTCGCCCAACTCGTCACCGCCAACCCCACGCTCCAGGAGCAGGTCGCCTGGCTGCAAGAGTTCCTGCAAATCAGCCAGACCACCACCCTGGCCGATCCCCCGGCCGCGGTGCGCCAGGCCGCCACCGCCGCCTTTGCCGCTTATGCCCAAAACAAACGGCCGTCCGGCCTTTTGCGCTCCCTCGTGGCCACCCTCACCGCCGACAACTGGCAGCGCCCCGCCCTGGCCGGCGCCCGCCACGCCAGCCTGCGTAGCGAACCGCGCCAGTTGATCTACAGCAGCGATCTGGCCGACGTGGCCCTCAACGCCCATATGCCGGTCGGTAGCGAGCAAATTGATCTGGACGGCCAGCTATTTCCCCTGGACGACAGCGACCCGGCCGACTTTGTCATCCAACTGCTGCAAGACGGCATCGAGCGCGGCCTGCTCGTCAGCGATGACCTGGGCAAATTCAGCCTGACCGGCCTGCCGCCTGGCCACTATACCCTGGTTCTCAGCCGCGATCAGGACGAAATCGAGATTGATCCCCTGGAACTGGTGTAGGCCATGCCCACTCCCGCCGAACCATCCCTGACGCCGGAACTTATTACCACCCTGCTGGCCCAGCCTACGGCCGTAGCCCAGGCTGAATTCCTGCAACAGGCTAATCTCTGGCACGCGGCCGGTTTGGCTGCCCTGCTGGAAACCGGCGGCCAACTGCTCAACCGCGATCTGCCCCAGGCGCGGCAGTTGCTTGACGTCTGCCTGGCCTTCGCCCCGGAACTGGCCCCCGCCCTGCACCCCCAGGCCCTCTACCTGCGCGCCCAAACCCTGGCCCTCACCGGCGAATTTGAACAGGCGTTGGCCGAAATTGCCCTGGCCCAGGCAGGCTATCAGGCCACCGGGCAAACGGCCGCTGCCCTGCGCACCCACGTCGGCCAGATCAACGTCCTCATCCACCTGGGGCGCTACGCAGCCGCGCTGGACACAGTTGAGGCCGCCCTGACCGCCATCGGCCAGACCACCGACCTGCCCGCGGAAACGGCCGTGCTGCTCACCGCCCATCTGCAAAACAATCGCGGCATCTGCTACAAATTCATGGGGCGGTACAGCGACGCCCTGTTTGCCTACAAGAGCGCCGAAAGCCAGTTCCAGGCCATTGGCCTGGTGGAAGACATCGCCAATATCCAGATGAACCTGGGCGTCATGCTGGCCGAACTGGGCTACGGCCATGAAGCCCTGGCTGCCTACGAAATGGCCGCCGCTATCTATGCCCAGACCGGCAATCAGTGGCGGCAGGCGCAAAACCTGGAAAACGTCGGCGAAGTTCACCTCTGGCTGGGCAACTACACACAAAGCCTGGAAGCCTTTGCCGCCGCCCGCGACCTCTTTGCCACTTTAGACGCCCCCCTGGAACTCCACATCCTGGAGCGGCTGACGGCCGACGCCTATCTGACGCTCAATCTGCTGCCGGAAGCAACCGCCGCTTACCGCCAGGCCATCGCCGGGCTGGAAGCCAGCGACACCTCGCCGGACGTGCCCCATTACCTGGGCGGGGCGCTGTGGGGGCTGGGGGCCACACTGCTGCGCCGCAACCGGCCCGCCGAAGCCGCCGACCTCCTGAGCCGCGCCGCCGACATTTTTGCCGCCGCCGGGAATGATCATCTACGTTCGGCGGTGTTGTTGGAGCAGGCGGCGCTGGCCGAGGCGCAGGGGGACCGGGAAACGGCCGTGCAGCAAACCCAACACGCCCTCGCCCTCGTCGCCGACCAGGATTGGCCGGTGCAGCGCGTCTATGCCCATCTGCGGCTGGCCGATTTGTATCTGCCGGACACAGCCACAGCCGAACCCCTGCTGCTGGAAGCACAGCAAATTGCCGCCGGCCTGCCGCTGCCCCAACTGCGCGTGGGCGTACAGCAGCGGTTGGGGCGGCTTTACCTGCAACAAGGTCGTGAAGAAGAGGCCGAAACGATGCTGACTACGGCCGTGTCCGAAATCGAGCGGCTGCGCGGCGCATTGGCCCGGCAAAGTTTGCGTACCTCCTTTTTGCAAGACAAAACGGCCGTGTATGCCGACCTGGCCCGTCTCTACCTGGGGCGGGGCGACCAGGCCAGCTTGCAAAAAGCGTTCAGCTTTACCGAACAGGCCAAATCTCGCGCCCTGGTAGACCTGCTCAGTAATGACATCGCCGCCCAACTGCAACAAAATCTGCCGCCCGACCTGGCCGGGCGGCTGCAAACACTACAAGCTGACCTGCACGCCATCTACAACGAAGCCCTGCGCGACAATCAGGAAGGCGACCGCGCCGCCTGGCTGCTGGAACTCAATACCCGCGCCACCCAATTAGAGGAAGAGATCAGCCGCCTGCGCTTGCAGGCCGATGCCGCCGCGTCCGCTGCCGATGGTCTGGCGCCGGCCATGCCCTTTACCGCTCTACAACAAACGCTCCCGCCTGATTTGCCTTTGCTGGCCTACTACGTGCTGGATGACGAACTACTGGCTTTTATTTACCGGGATGGCAAATTACAGGTGGCGCGCCATCTCAGCCGTATGTCCGTTATCGGCCAACACCTGGCGGCATTGACGATAGAGTGGCAGCGATTTCAGGCCGATCCCGCTTTTATCCAGCGCCACCTGCCCCGGCTGACGCACTCGGTGCAGCAAGTGTTACAGGTGCTTTACCGGGAACTCATGGCCCCGCTGCATGATCTGTTGGCCGATTGTTCCCGGCTGGTCATCATCCCCCATGGCCTGCTGCATCACGTCCCTTTTGCGGCGCTGTATGACGGCCGTACCTACCTGGTAGACCGGGTAGAATTGTGCATCGCCCCCAGCGCCACCGTACTCCACCTCAGCCGGCAACGGCCGTCCCGCCCCCACGGCCCGGCAGCTATCTTCGGTGTGGCCGACCCGCTCATTCCCTTTGCCGGACAAGAGGCAACGGCCGTGAGCCAATTCCTGCCGCAGGCTCGCCTGCACCTGGGCGAGCAGGCCACCATGGCCAACGTACAGCACGCCGCTGCCAACTGCGCCCTGCTGCATCTGGCCTGTCATGGCCTCTTCCGCCGCGATAACCCCTTCTTCTCCGCTCTCAAACTGCACGACGGCTGGCTGACCGCCGCCGACGCCCTGCGGCTCAAACTGCCCGGCACATTCGTCACCCTCAGCGCCTGCGAGTCTGGGCGCAGCGAGGTCATTGGCGGTGATGAACTACTCGGTCTGGTCTATGCCTTCCTGGGGGCGGGCGCGTCCGGCCTTTTGGTCAGCCTGTGGCTGGTGGAGGATGAGACCACCGCTACCCTGATGACCGACTTTTACCGTTACCTGGTTCAGGGCGGCGATCCCGCCGCTGCCCTGCGCCAGGCGCAGTTATCCCTCCGAGCCACTCATCCCCACCCCTATTTTTGGGCCCCCTTTGTCCTGATCGGCGCGTAATTTCCGCAATCCCCCATTAGAAATCGAATTGTCGTAGGGTGGGACGGCGCGGGTTCCATCTGGGCAAAACTTGAAGCCTTGTCTCCGCGCCGTCTCACCCCCACCCCCTGCCCCATCCCAACCGGTCAAAACGGGGTGAGACAGGCGGGAAAGAATGTTTTCTTCATGGCAAAATTATCACCCGCCTGTCCCACCCCTACCACATGCCTTTGTCAGATTGGTGTATTTTTGGGCTATGCCAGAGCTTATATCTTTGTATAGAGCAGTTCAATTTTGCCCATGAGATCAAGACCATTTAACAGATCAAACAACAGATACGGAGGATTAACAGATGAAATCAATTTTACATAAGACAATTTGGGGCATCGGTTTGCTGCTGCTGTTCACGGCCGTGCTGCCCCACACCTCTTCTGCCGGTCCAGAGCAAACGAGTGGCGTCCATGCCGTCTACCTGCCTGCCATGCAGACCAGCCCGCTGGCCTCGGCCGCGCCCGATGAGGTCATTGTGAAGCTGCAACCAGGGGCCGCCATTACCGCCATTAACCAGACATATGGCACGACGACGCTACGGCCGTTGTCCCCCACCCGCGCTATTTACCTGCTCCAGGTCCCGACCGGCGCTGACCTGGAGCAGTTGGTAGCGGATATGAACACCGACGGCCGTATCCTCTACGCCGAACTGAACCGCATTCACGACGCGCCGGAAGCCATTGGCCGCGAGGCATTCTCCTGGGGCGGGCCGGATGACGGGCCATACACCGGGCAGTATGCGCCGGAACTGATGGGGCTGCCCGCCGCCCACGCCATCAGCCAGGGCGCAGGGGTTATCGTGGCCGTCATTGACACCGGCGTGCAGTTGGCCCACCCGGCGCTGGCTGCCCACCTGACGGCGGCGCGCATTGACTTTGTAGATGGCGACGATGTGCCGGAAGATGAATTCAGCGGCGGTAACGATTACGGCGCGGGGCACGGCACGCACGTCGCCGGCATCGTCCACCTGGTGGCGCCCCAGGCCCAAATCATGCCCATTCGGGTATTGGATACCGATGGTCGGGGGTACTCCTTCACCGTGGCCGAGGCTATTCTGTTTGCCTATGAAAATGGAGCGCGCGTCATCAATCTTAGCCTGGGCATGCCCTATGCTTCCGAATTCCTGAAAGACGTCATCGAAGACGTAACGGAAGAGGGAGTGGTGATCGTGTCGGCAGCGGGCAATTTGAACAACAGCCAGCCCCAATACCCGGCGGCTACCGAGTGTGTGTTGGGCGTCACGGCCGTTGATTCCAACCGGGTTAAGGCCAACTTTGCCAATTACGGCAGTTGGGTGCTGCTGTCGGCGCCGGGTGTGGGCATCTACAGTACGCTGCCGGTGGATGGGTATGGCAGTTGGAACGGTACTTCTATGGCCGCGCCTTTTGCTGCCGGGCAGGCGGCGCTACTGCTGAGCCTAAACAGCAATTTGAATGTGGTGCAGGTGGCGGATTTGATCGGGGGCACGGCCGTTGACCTCAACCCATTCAACCCCGGTTATGTCAACCAGTTAGGCGCGGGGCTGCTTAATGTGCCCGCCAGCCTCAACGCTCTGCAATCCGGCAATATCCCCACCCTGGGGCTGCTGGATGACGACTGCGCCGATGATGATACCGGCGAGACGCACACCGCCGGTGACTATTTCATGTTTGCCAAAGCGGCCGGGGATGGCGGCACGTCGGACCCAAAAGCCTATGAGCCTGTTTGCGACGACGCCAACGACAAACAGGCAGATGTCAGCGGTAGTAACAGTGATTTTTACGGCCGTATCCACAGCAACGCCGACTTAGCCATCTCTGGGGCGGACAACTGGTTCCGTGACACCCCTTCTCCCAACGCGGAGCTAACCTATGGCGTCAATGATGGGCCGTCCTCAGCCTGCCAGCTACAGGCGGACGCAGCCAACACCTATGACAGCGGCTGGCCCCTCAACATCACCGGCAGCGGCGACCCCGGCAGCATCCACGGGCCACACCAGATCGGGCCAAAGGGCTGGCCGGGCAACCTGGGCAACTACCTGGACGCCAACGGCATGACCTTTGGCAACGACATCAACCAGGTATTGCCCGGCGTCACCTGTGATCGGGGTTCGTTGACCCACTCTGGGGTAATTGAAATTACGGCCGCCGATAATGGCAAGGTGGTCTGCAATGGCGGCGACCCCATCAAGATCAGCAATTCCGGCCTGGGCACGGCCAACAACCCCTTTCGCATCACCATGGTCTCGCACGGGCTGATCGAGATCAGCGGCTCTGAGCATTATCTGGCCCCGGCTGTCTACGGCGTCCTGGCCTGGACGGACCAGCGATTTAGCGATGAGGCCACCAGCATCAAAATCGCCGGTAGCAACGTCAACGTGGTGCAGCGCGCCATCCTCTTCTCGCCGCGCAGCGGGCAGGATGTGTCTGGCTCCAATAATGCCCTCCTCTGCATCCAGATGATCGGTCAGGGATCGCTGAAAGCGGCCGGCAGCAGCTCGGTGCTTGGCCCGTTTGCGCCCGGCTGCCAAAATTAAGATGCAGCCAGATTGTAAACGGTTATAGAGAGCCAATCCCTTCGGAATAGTGGCTGGTACTGGGTGCCAGCCACTATTTTTATTTACCAAATGTTCAGCCCAGACTCTGTTCTTCAGTACGCTTATGAAGATTAAAAATTAGTTTCGGCAATGGAGTCGTGTCATTCCGAGCGAAGTCTTCGGAGCGAAGAATCCCTGCCCCTCCATTATTCCAGATGAATAGGATTCCTCGGAAGACCTCGGAATGACGGTTTGCGGATCGCTGTATTTTTCACCGGCCATTCTGTCTTATATCTGTACTTGTGAACAAACAACACACTTCAACAAGGAGATAAAGACACGATGAATTGCACAACTAACGGTCAGCTACGGCCGTTCCCAATACTTCAGTTTCGCTGGTGGATGCCGGGCATGGTTCTCTTTGCTATGGCCGCCGGGCTGCTCCTCTACGCGGCTGGCGCGACGATGGGTGATGAATGGTTTACGGTGGGCAGCGGCAAATGGTGGGGGCTAACGGCCGTGCTGCACCTGCCCTTTTTTGTGATCTTGTTCTTCCTGGTCATCGGCCTTGTCGAGCGCATAGGCTTTTACTGGAAGGGGCGCGCCCCAGAGCAGCCCGGCCCCCTGCCGGCGGAATATCCCACCGTGTGCGTGCAGTTGCCTATGTTCAATGAACACGCCGTAGCCCGCCGGGTCATTGAGGCAGCGGCCAACATGACCTGGCCCGCCGACCGTTTGACCATTCAGGTACTCGATGACTCCACCGACGAGGATACGCGCCGGTTGGTGGAACAGGTCTGCCGCCAGGTGCGGGCGCGGGGAATAGATTGCCGCGTCTTGCACCGCAGCAATCGCCAGGGATATAAGGCAGGGGCGCTGGAAGAAGGGCGCAAACAGACAGACGCCGAATTCCTGGCCAT
Source organism: Anaerolineae bacterium (assembly GCA_019637635.1). GTDB lineage: Bacteria > Chloroflexota > Anaerolineae > Promineifilales > Promineifilaceae > CAADGU01. Next base: position 2,450 of record JAHBVI010000048.1, on the reverse strand, counting down.
CTTCGACGCCGATTTTGTGCCGCCCCCTGATTACCTGCGGCGGGCCATACCACATTTCTATTTGCCAGACGGCCGTGCCGATACCGGTCTGGCGCTGGTGCAGGCGCAGTGGGGACACCTGAACCATGACGAGTCGGCCCTGACCCTGGCCCAATCCCTGTGGGTGGACGACCACCACACGTTGCAGATGTCCTGGCGCTCGGCGGCCTGGCAATTTGTGAACTTTACCGGCACGGCGGGTGTGTGGCGCGCCGCCGCCATTGAAGCCGCCGGCGGTTGGCGGGCCACCAGCCTGGTGGAAGATTGTGAATTGAGCTTCCGGCACCTGTTCGCCGGGTATCGCACCAAATTTGTGAAGGAAATTGTGGCCCCTGCCGAACTGCCCGCCACCTACGCCGCCTACAAAGCCCAGCAAAGGCGATGGACGTTGGGTTGGGTGCAATTGCAACGCCTGCATCTGCCCACACTGCTTTTTGATTATCCAACCTCGTGGCTGCGGCGGCTGCAATTTTTCTACCACATGTGCATCTCGTGGCAATGGCCGGCGTGGGCCATCTGGATCATGGTGCTGCCATTTCTGATTTATACCGACCATTGGCTTGGCGTTTTTGGCCCTGCCTGGGGTGTGGCCTTTTATCTGCTGCCCAGCCTGTTTTGGCTGGCGCTGTCTACCACAATGGCCTCGCTGGAGACGAAACACACCTATGCCGCCCCCCTGACGCCGACCAGGTTCCTCGGCCGCCTGGGGCGGATGTTTCCTTATATCTTCATCGGCGCGGGGATGCTGCCGCACCAATTTAGCGCCTTTGCCGAAGGGTTGTTTGGCCCCCTCCACAGTGAGTTTGAACGCACCCCCAAAGCGGCGACGGTAACGAAGAATGCCAATGTGGCTGCACCTTTGAGCCGGGCAACGGCCGTGCCGAAAAAGTACCGGGTCAAAGTCCACTGGCCTTATATCCTGGGCGAGTTGTTCTTCATTCTTTACCATGTGGGCTGGGTCATCCTGTTTGCCAACGCCGGGTTGTTTTGGTGCGCCCTGGTTGCGGCTTATATGGCGCTTTGTGTGCTTTGCCTGGTCTTCTTTTCCAGAGGCCCTTACCTTGCGCGCCTGGTCTTGTTTACCAACCTGCGCCAACCGGCGTGACGGGTGATGCGTGAGTCTTCTCTAATTCACGCATCACACGTCACGCATCACGCCATGAAGACCCCTGAATCCGCCAAAACCCGTTGTTCCCTGCCCAAACATGGGGTAATGTTGGCCCTATGACCCCATTTCACATGGCAAAGTACACGGCTTTAGGTAACGACATGATCGTCATAGACCCGGTGCATTGCCCGGTGGTGATGACGCCGGAGAATGTTCGGCTGATTTGTGACCGGCATTTTGGCGTGGGGGCGGATGGCATTTGTTATGGGCCGTTGTCGGGTAATGCGCCGTTTATCATGCGCTTCTTCAACCCGGATGGCAGCGAGGCGGAACGCAGCGGTAACGGGCTGCGAATCTTTGCCCGCTATTTGTGGGACGCTGGGTATGTGAGCGGCCCGGATTTTGTGATGGGCATGGGTGCGGACACGATTCCCACGCACATTAACTCGACCACCGGCCTGATTACGCTGGAAATGGGTGGGCTGCGCGTTCTGTTTACCGACCGACCGTTACTGGTGGGTGGAGAGGAAGTGCTGGCTACGGCCGTGACCATCGGCAACCCCCACTGCATCATCTTCACCGCCAAACTCGGCCGCGTCCACACCTGGGGGCCGCTCATCGAAACCGCGCCCCGCTTCCCCAACCGCACCAATGTGCAACTGGTCAACGTGCTGGACGACCACACCATCCAGATTGAAATTTGGGAACGTGGCGCGGGTTACACCCTGGCCTCCGGCACTTCCGCCAGTGCTGCTGCTGCTGCCGCCGTCCTTACCGGGCGCTGCGCCGCCCGCCACCTGACCGTGCAAATGGCGGGTGGAAATTTATCGGTGGAAGTGTTGACTGAGGGTGTGCGCTTGACGGGGCCGGTCACGGCCGTGTACCAGGCCACCTTCTCCCCTGACCTCCTGGCCCAACTGCCCGTAACCGGTAATCGGTAATCGGTGATCGGTGGAAAATCATGGGTTCGGATTATCATTTGCTGATAACCACTGCCGGTTGATTGTCATTACCTCCTATCATTGCTAAATTCAGAGCAAGACCCTAAGGGTTTTGGAAACCCTTAGGGTCTTAAACACGCTATGAACGAAATCATCCAGGTCAAACAAGTCACCAAAACCTACCCCGTCGGCGAGGGCGAAATTACCGTGCTGCGTGAAGTCTCGCTGTCCATTGGGCGGGGAGAATTTGTGGCGATTGTCGGCGAATCCGGCAACGGCAAATCTACGCTGCTGAACATGATCACCGGCATAGACCACCCCACCAACGGCGATGTGATTGTGAACGGCCGTAGCCTGCCCCC
>JAHBVI010000047.1 GCA_019637635.1 Anaerolineae bacterium | reverse complement strand
TCGCTATTGCCACAGTGAGCGCCGCACTATTCTGTTTTGTAACCCTTTACCTGCTGCCGCCGGACTGGATATTGCCCCGCTCGATTCCGGCCATCTTTTTTATGCTGGCGCTGGGGGCAACGGCCGTGCCCCGTTTCACCGTGCGCTCCTATGTCCGCTACCAATACCGGCTGCGAGGGTTGCCACTCGGCAAGCATGTACTCATCGCCGGCGCGGGCGATGCTGGCGCCATGATCGCCCGCGAAATGCAGCGCAACCCGCAGTTGGGCATGCTCCCCATTGGTTTTGTGGATGACGATCCGGCCAAACAGGGTATTCGCATACAGGGCGTCAAAGTCATAGGGCCGCGTGAAGCCATCCCCGAACTGGTGACACGGCTTGATGTCCGTCAGGTCATCATTGCCATGCCCACCGCTCCCGGCAAGACCATTCGCCAGATCGTAGACATTTGTGAAGAAGCACGTGTGCAGACCAAAACCATGCCCGGCATTTATGAACTGCTGGATGGGGCTGTGCGCGTCAACCAACTGCGTGACGTGGATATTGAAGATTTGCTGCGGCGCGAACCGGTACAGACGGATGTCACGGCCGTGACCACCTTCTTGCGCGGCAAACGAGTCCTGGTCACAGGCGGCGGCGGCTCCATTGGCAGCGAACTGTGCCGCCAGATTTGCCGTGCCGAGCCAGATCAACTTATCCTCATCGGGCACGGCGAGAACTCCGTCTTTGATATTCACAACGAACTGCAACAGCGGCACGGCCGTACCGTATCCATCGTGCCTATTATTGCCGACACTCGTTCCCCTGAGCGTCTGCGGACAGTTCTTCAGCAATACCGGCCCCAAATCGTCTTTCACGCCGCCGCCCACAAACATGTGCCCCTGATGGAACAAAATCCGGCCGAGGCCATCACCAACAACGTCATCGGCACACGCAATCTGTTACAGGCCGCTTTGGAAACAGGCGTAGACCACTTCGTCATGATCTCCACCGACAAAGCAGTCAACCCGACCAGCATCATGGGCGCCAGCAAACGGGCGGCGGAACTGCTGGTACACCAGGCGGCGGAACGGAGTGGACGGCCGTATGTCGCCGTCCGTTTTGGCAATGTCCTCGGCAGCCGTGGCAGCGTCATCCTCACCTTCAAAAAACAGATTGCCGACGGCGGCCCCATCACCATCACGCACTCGGAGATGACCCGCTTTTTTATGACCATCCCCGAAGCGGTGCAGTTGGTGTTGCAGGCCGCCGTCCTGGGCACAGGGGGTGAACTGTTCATGTTAGACATGGGCGAGCCGGTCAAAATCATTGACCTGGCACGTGATCTGGTGGAATTGTCCGGCCTCAAACCGGGGCAAGATATTGACATTGTGGTCACGGGTACCCGGCCAGGGGAAAAACTGTACGAAGAGCTATTTGTGGCCGGTGAAAACTATACCCGTACCCGGCACGAGAAGATATTTGTGGCCGAGAACGCCAGCCGTTTTGTGCCGCCCGATATGGATGAGATGATCCACGTCCTGGAAACGGCCGCATACCATAACGATGACGCCGCCATCATACACAGCCTGAAATCCCTCATCCCCGAATACACCCCTCTCGCCGGGGAAACGGCCGTGCCCCCCCTCACCCCACTCACCCCATCCTACCCAGAACAAACCCGCGCCACCCCTGTACTCTCGTAAGCCGTTATCCGTTATCCGTGAAAGAAGGTGGTTCACACCCTATGCCAGACACCCGACGAATTACCGATTACGGATTACCGATTACGGATTACCACATTACATGGCTGCAAACCGGCGCTCAAATTGGCGGTACGGAGATGATGAATTTCCGCACCTGGTGTGGCCTGAGGCAGCGCGGAGTACAGGTACACGTCGCTTTCCTGGACGAACCAGGCCCGGTGAGTGACCTCTACCGGGCGGTGGGTTGTGAACCACTGCATCTGTGTTATCACCAACGGCCGTTACGCCACATCTGGCGCGATCTCCATCAACTGCTCACCACCCATTCCCCCCACATCATCCAGATTTTTGGCACCCGCGCCAACCTGTTGGGGCGGTTCGCCGCCCGGCGGTATAGCCAGGCCGTCGTCATTTGTGGGCAGCGCAGTGTGGGCAGCGGCAGTTGGTGGCCCCGTTATGTGGAACGCGCTACCAGCCGGTGGGTAGACTTCTACATCGCCAACAGCCACGCCGGCGCCCGCTGGCTGGCGGAGCAGGCGCATGTGCCCCCGGCCAAAATCCGGGCCATTCACAGCGGCCTGGACGCCGCCCCGTTTATGCAGGCGGTGCGAGGGCAGATACGGCCGTTTCTCCCCATCCCCCCCGACACCCCCCTCATCGTCTCTGTTGGCAACCTGCGCAAAGTCAAAGACCAACAAACCCTCATCCATGCCGCCTCCCAACTACGTCAGCAAGGGCACAATTTTCATCTGCTGCTGGTGGGCGACGGCCAACGCCGCGCTGCCCTGGAACAACGCACCCGCGACCTGAACCTGGCCGACCATATCACCTTCATGGGCCGCCGCGCCGACGTGTCTGACATCCTGGTTGACAGCGACATCAAGGTGCTTTCCTCCCGTTCTGAGGGACTGCCTGCGGCCATTATGGAAGCGATGGCCGCGGGATTGCCGGTGGTGGCTACGGCCGTTGGCGGCGTACCCGAACTGGTGCAAGACGGTCTCACCGGTTTGCTCGTCCCCCCCGATGATGCACCCGCCCTGGCCGATGCTTTAGCCCTTTTACTGAATGACCCATCACTACGCCAGCAATACGGCCGTGCCGCACAGCAGCGCCTCCTCACCCACTTCGCCCTACCCGACAAAGTGGCCGAACTGGAACAGGCTTACCTTACTTCAAACCCTTCGCGTTACTGCGTGCCCTTCGCGGATCAATGATGGACACGGCCGTATTCCCCACCCTCTGCCCCGCCCTGGCCTCTGGTGAATGGGCGGAGGCACAGATTGCCATTTTGCAAGACAGCCCACCGGGCTTGTTGGCCGATTGGTTAACGCAGCAAGAATTAGGCGCGTTGGCTTACGTGCGGCTTAAGCAGGCCGATCTGGCCCCGGCGCTGCAAACTGCCCTGGCCCCTGTTTACTGGCAGAGTGTGGCGGCTACGGCCGTGAAGCTGGATTTGCTGGCCCGTTTGCAGAACGCTTTTGCTGTCGCCGGGGTGAAAACGGTGTGGCTCAAAGGCATCGCCTTTTGCCTCACCCTTTACCCCGATCCGGCCGTGCGCCCCATGAATGACCTGGACCTCTGGCTGCAACGGGCCGATTTACCTGCCGCCTGGCGGGTGATGGCTGACCTGGGTTTCCACGACAAGGGGTTGTGGCCGGACGTGGCCGCCATCCCCCCCCACATCACCCAGCTAGACTTTTACCCTGGCGACCTGAAAACGTCACCTTTGAGCGTGGAGCTACATTGGGATTTGTCGCAGCGGGAAGGGGTGCGCGGGCGGCTGCCGTTGGCCCGATGGTGGGCACAAGCCGTTTGTGTACCCTGGCGCGGCCAATCGGTAAAGGTGTTATCCCCAGGGGCCGCCTTGGTGCATACGGCCGTCCACCAAATTCTGGAACATCGCGCCGAAATTCGCTGGCGTTGGCTGCTGGACATTGACCAGTTGGTGCGCGGCCGCCCAGATTACCATCTATTGCCGTCTGATTGGCCGCAGGTGGCTGCCGTTGCTGACACAGCCGGTGTTTTACCGGCGGTGCAGGCCGCCCTGCGCCTGGTAGTCCGCGAATTGGCGACGCCGCTACCACCACCAGCCCTGGATTTACTGGCGCAAGAGAGCGACGCGGCACAGCGCCAGATGGCGCGGCATATTGCCAACCCGCAGCGTTCACCGGTCGGCAAGGTGCTGCTCAATGCCCAAAACACACCTGGATGGCGGCAGAAAACGGCCGTCATCCTGCCCACCCTCTTCCCTCATCCCAATTACATGATGCATCGCTACCACATCCACCACCGCGCCCTGCTGCCTCTTTACTACCTGGCCCGCCTGCTCAAAGGTACTCTAATAGCCCTGAAGCTCGTAAACCGTAAACCGTAAACCGTAATCCGTCGGTTTACGGCTAACGGGTCACGGATTACGCTCTCCCCATGCTCCCCCGTCTCTGCCGCCGCTTACTCACCATCGAATGGCTGCTCCTGCTGTTCATCTTGCCCTTTGCCGTCTTTCCCACACCGCAGCGGGTCTGGGTCTTGTTGCTGATTCCGCTGTTGTGGTTGGCGCGCTGGGTGGGCTACGGCCGTCCCTTCACCCCCACCCCCCTTGACTGGCCGGTATGGGGGCTGCTGCTGATGACGGCCGTCGGGTTTGCTGTGTCTGATGACCGGCTGTCCAGCCTGCCCAAAGTAACGGGCATGGTGTATGGCACGGCCGTGTTCTACGCCGCCGCCGCCTATACCCATGCCCATCCGCGCCGGTTATGGTGGCTGGTGGCGGCGCTGCTGGCCGGCGGCCTGATCGTCGTGGGCATCGCCCTGTTTGCCGTGCGCTGGACGTCCAAGTTTGCCCAACTGGACGCCATCCTGGCCTATACTCCGGCCCGTTTGCTGGAAGTGACGCCCGGCGAGACCGGTATCAGCCCCAACGAAGTGGCCGGGGTGTTGTTGTGGGTTTTGCCGCTGGCGGTCGTATTGTCGCTGGCAATTTTGCGGTATCCACGGGCCTTATGGCGCGAACTCCGGGGCATGTCTCTGGTGGCGGCGCTGTTTGTGTGGGGAGCAACCCTGGCCATGCTGGCGGTGATGGTCTTGACCCAATCGCGGGCCGGATTGTTGGGGTTGGCCGCCGGATTAGGGCTGATGGGGCTGCTGGCAGTGGCGCGGCTGCGCTGGTGGCTGGCGGTGGGGTTGGTGCTGGTGGGGGTGGCGGGGGCTACGGCCGTGTGGTCAGCCTACGCCCCGGAGATCACGGCCGTGCTGGTGGAGCAAAGCGGCGAACGCAGTGTGGAAACCATGCAGGGCCGCCTGCAAATTTGGGAACGGGCCATTACCGGCTTGCGCGAATTCCCGCTCACCGGCATGGGCATCAACCGCTTCCGCGTCCTGGTGTTTGACTATTACCCCACCTACTTTTTGTCTCGTGACAGTGACTTTGCCCATGCCCACAATCATTTGTTGCAGGCCGGGTTGGATTTGGGGCTGCCGGGACTGATTTTTTATGCCGCGCTGTGGCTGGGGGCGGCGGCGCTGGCCTGGCTGGCCTGGCGGCAGGGAGTAACGGTCTGGCGGCGGTCGCTGGCGCTGGGCATTCTCTGTGCGTTAACCGCTTATTTTGTGTATGGCCTGGTAGATGCGGTGGCGCTGGGGGCTAAACCCGGTTTCATTTTCTGGCTGCTGCTGGGGCTGACGGCCGTTTTACACGGAACGAATTTTGGAGGGGAGGCTTTAGCCGACACGGGGTCGGCTAAAGCCTCCCCTCCGCCTTAACCATTCGCAGGCCGCGTGGGTAATGGTTCTTCAACTGCCCACCGCCGGCCTTAGCCCAACCGAGGGGGAAACCGTCAGCCGTAATCGGTAGCCAGTTATCGGTAATCGGTAATCGGTGATCGGTAATCGGCAGAGGGTGGCCGGAGAGGTAGGCGGTGATTTCGGGGGCGTCGGCGGGGAAGTTCACGGCCTTAACCACCTCTTCCGGTTTCAAGGCCAGCGCCAGGGCGTGGGCCGGTTTAAAATAGCCGGGCCGAATTTCACCCAACAACAGACCATAACGCACCAGTTTCAGACGGCCCGTTTCGATAGCATCAGGAGGCAAGAGGTAGAGACGGCCGTTTTTCAGCAACATGCGCTCCTCCGGCCAATCGCCACGTAACGTGGCCCGCGCAAACTCTCGCCATACTTTTAGTTCCGATGACTTTAGTGGCTGAAACCTGACAGGCCTTTGAGACCTGTCAGGTTTTTTTGTGCCTGCGCGCTGCATCACGGCGATGAAATGCCCTTCGCCAGGGAAACGGTGCGGCCAGAGACGGGCACACTTTTCCAGCCCATCTTGTGGCAACCCATCCGCCGCCCACGACGGCCGTCCCCGGTCAAACCCATCAAATCGTGGCGGCTCCACCAGTTTAAAATCGGGATGCGTCATCAGGAAACGGGCGATGCTGCTTTCGTTCTCCTCCGGGGCAAAGGTACAGGTGGCGTAGACCAGCCGCCCGCCGGGTTTCACCAGTTGCACGGCGGTGGCAAGTACGGCCGTTTGCCGCCGCGCACACGCCAACACCTGCTCCTGGCTCCACTCAACGTTCGCCCCCTTCGCCCCCTTCGCGGATCCCAATCGCCGAAACATGCCTTCGCCAGAACAGGGGGCGTCCACCAGCACCCGGTCAAACACCGGGCCGAACTGCGCCGCCAACTGTTCCGGGTGGGCGTTGGTGATCAGGGCGTGGCGCGCGCCCCAACGCTCCATGTTTTCGGCCAGGATGCTGGCCCGTTTGCCGTCCATATCGTTAGCGACCAGCAGGCCGGTATCCTGCATCAGCGCCGCCAGATGGGTGCTTTTACCACCGGGCGCGGCGGCAATGTCCAGCACCCACTCCCCCGGCTGCGGGTCTACCAGTTGGGCTACCGCCATCGCTGACGGCTCTTGCAGGTAATACAGCCCGGCGGCGTGATAGGGGTGGCTGCCCGGTCTGCTTTCATCTGCTACCAGAAAACCGGCAGGCGCATAAGCTCCAGCCTGTTTCAGCGCAAACGGTGACATGGTGTTAAAATCCTCCGGTGCAATCTTCAACGTATTGACGCGCAGCCCCACCAGCGGCGACTGATCAATACTGGCGACAAAATCAGCATACTCGGCCCCTAACAGCCGCTCCATTTTGGCAAGAAAATCAGGTGGTGGCATATTGTTTAACCGCTAAAAACGCGAAGAACACGAAGAAGAGTACACTAAACAGATACATATGACTGATCACGCATCACGCATCACGCATCACGCAATACCGATTACCGAACTCACTCTGCCTCACGGCCGTCTCCCCCTCCCCGCCTTCCTGCCCGATGGCACCCAGGGAGTGGTGCGGGCGGTGGATGCGGCGGACCTGGCGGCATGCGGGGTCACGGCCGTGCAAATGAACGTCTTTCACCTGATGCAAAAACCGGGGTCGTCCACCATTCAGGCGCTCGGTGGCTTGCATAAAATGACGGGCTGGTCTGGCCCCATCTTCACCGACTCCGGCGGCTTCCAAGTCTACTCGCTGCTGCGGCAGAACGCCAAAAGCGGCAGCATCAACGACCGAGGCGCAACTTTCAAACCCGAAGGTAGCGACCGGAAGTTTAACCTGACACCGGAGAAGAGCATACAGTTGCAACTGAGCTACGGCGCGGATATGGTCATCTGTTTTGACGATTGTACGCATGTGGATGACCCGCTGGCCGAGCAGGAGAAGTCGGTGCGGCGCACGGTAGCCTGGGCGCGGCGCTGTAAGGCGGAGTTTGAAAAGCTGGTGCGCGAGAGGGATGGAGTACGGCCGTACCTGATGGCCGTCGTGCAGGGTGGGGCCAGCAAAGAACTGCGCCGCCAGTGCGCCGAACAATTGCTGGAGATTGGTTTTGATTGTTACGGCTATGGCGGCTGGCCGTTGGACAATCAGGGCAATTTGCTGGCAGAGATGGTGGCGTTTGTGCGCGAATTGATTCCCCGCCACTTTGCCCTGCATGGATTGGGCATTGGCCATCCGGCCAATGTGGCCGCCTGCGCCCGGTTGGGCTACGAACTGTTCGACAGCACCATGCCCACCCGCGATGCCCGGCACGGCCGTGTGTATGCCTTTACCGCCGACCCCACGACCACAGAGCTGGACGGCCGTGGTGACTTTTTCCGGTATGTGTATTTGGGTGATAAGAAGCATGTGAAGGACGGCCGTCCAATTTCCGAATTTTGCGACTGCCCCACCTGTACCCGCTATTCGCTGGGCTACCTGCATCACCTCCACAAACTCAACGACAGCCTTTACCCCCGCCTGGCCACCATGCACAACTTGCGCTTTATGACCCGGTTGATGGAAACTATAGGTGATAGGCAAGAAAGGTAACAACTATGAATCAGAAATTGACCAAAATAACAATTAAAGGTTTCAAAACAATTGAGTCTCTGATAGATTTTGAGCCAAGCTCTCTTACAGTTTTAGTCGGGCCAAATGGGGCAGGAAAGTCAAATTTTATCTCTTTTTTTCGCCTACTCTCATGGGCACTAACCAGTCAGGGGGACTTGCAGGTTCATGTTGGTGAATCGGGTGGCAGCAGCAAATTACTCTATGACGGCCCTGAAAGAACGCGAGAGATTGAAGTAGATTTAACAGTGCAAACGGATGCAGGTGAAAACCAATATGATTTTCGGCTGGTCTATGCAGCCGGAGACACATTCATTTTTGCTACGGAGCAATATCGCTTTTCTGGAAAACAGTTCGCACAAAAGGCAAGATGGACTGAGTTAGGCGCCGGGCATAGGGAATCAAAATTACAAGAACAGGCTGATAAAGGAGATAAAACAGCATCTGTTATTTTAGGGCTGCTGCGAAAAATAATCGTTCATCAATTTCATAACACATCGGCAACAAGCCGAATTCGTCAAAAATGGTCACTACAAGACAGCCGATGGCTAAAAGAGGATGGGGCCAATTTAGCCCCATTTTTGTATCGCCTCCAAGAACAGACCCCATCTTATTACCGGCGCATTGTGGATACCATCCGCCTAATCCTGCCTTTCTTTGATGATTTCGAATTAGAGCCAGAATTTGGGTTTATCTTGTTACGATGGCGCGAGAAAGGGAGTGATCGCATCTTTGATGTTTCCCAAGCGGCAGACGGTATGTTACGAGCGATGGTTCTGATAACCCTGTTGCTGCAACCAGAACAAGACTTGCCCGGGGTTTTGATCCTCGACGAACCAGAATTGGGTTTGCACCCTTATGCCATTAATTTGCTGGGAGGGATGATAAAAAGTGTTTCTACGCAGGTTCAGGTTATAGTCGCCACACAATCGGTTACTCTAATAGATTGTTTTGAGCCGGAGGATATTGTTGTGGTCGAACGCGATAAGCGGACCTCTACGTTCCAGAGGTTATCCACAAGTGAATTAGCTTCCTGGTTGGAAATGTATTCATTATCTGAGTTATGGCAGAAGAACGTATTTGGGGGACGGCCGTCATGAGTATTATCCGCTTGCATTTGATTGTAGAGGGGCAAACAGAAGAGACTTTTGTGAACACCATTTTGCGGCCACATCTGGCACATTTTAACGTCATGGCCGATGCTCACATGATAACAACGAATCGCCAGTTTGGACGCCGGGGACGTGGTGGAATCAGCAATTATGCGCAAATCAAGCAGGATTTAGAGCAATGGGTTAAGCAAGACCAGAAGCGTGATGCACGATTTACTACCATGATTGATTTATATGCTTTACCTGAGAATTTCCCTGGTTATGGTGAAAGTCGGCACGTTTCTGATGCTTACGAACGTGTACAGGCGTTGGAGAATGCTTTTAGTAAGGACATAACGGATTACCGCTTTGTGCCTTATTTACAACTGCATGAATTTGAAGCATTGATCCTGGCCGATCCGCAAAAGTTAGATTGGGAATTTCTCGATCACGAAAGGCAAATAAGAAATCTTGTTTCACTGGTAACAAACCAGAACCCAGAACTCATTGATGATGGCGAAGAGACAGCGCCATCAAAACGCATTGAGCGCGAAATACCTGAATATGAGGGGCGGAAAGCCTCGGCCGGGCCGCTAGTAGCAGGCAAGATAGGGCTAGAAACATTACGCCAGAGATGTCGGCATTTTGGGGAATGGGTGGGGAAGTTAGAAGCATTGGGAAGCCAGTTGCCGGCATGAGCCAAAATCTGCTTTTAGAGGATTTGGTCACGGCCGTGACCCAATCCCCCAAGTACCGCACTATTGCCCCTGACCTCATCCGGCGCATTGGCACGGCGGAGTTGGCGAAACGGGGCAGTTTGAAGGAGGCGGTGAAGGGGACAAAGAATAAGCTACATCAGGTGGGTGGGGCGTATTGGGACACGGCCGTAGATTATCCCAAAGCACTCACCAGACTGCAAAACGCCGCCAACGAGGAAACCCGCCGCCAGACCTGCCGCAACCTGATGCGCCTGCACGCTTCCACCCGTGAACGGCTGCCCATTTTGGATGAATTCTATGCGACCACATTGGCCGGTTTGCCGCCCATCCATTCAGTGGTGGATGTGGCCTGTGGCCTGAATCCGCTTGCCATTCCCTGGATGCCGTTGGCAGCCGATGTGGTCTACCACGCTTATGATATTTACGGCGACATGCTGGTCTTTTTGCAGGCATACTTTGGGCTGGTGGGGGTAAACGGCCGTATCCACCACCAGGACATCCTCAGCCAGCCGCCGGCCGAACCGGCCGACCTGGCCCTCATCCTCAAGACGCTGCCCTGTCTGGAACAGGCGGAAAAAGGGGCAGCCGCCCGATTGCTGGGCAGCATCCAGGCGCGCCATCTGCTCATCTCCTACCCGGCGCACAGCCTGGGCGGGCGCGGCAAAGGCATGGTGGAAAATTATGAAGCGCAGTTTTGGGGGCTGGTAAACGACGGAGCCGCAGCGGCTTCGGGCCGTAGCTGGCACATCACCCGCTTTGAATTTGCCACCGAACTGGCTTTTTTGGTCACCATTTCCTGACACAGGCTTTGGATAAATCGCATCCTTTACAGTATCATCTGTCTGTTGACTGACACACAAGGTTTGTCTTCCGAGGGAAAAATGATGAGTTCAAAAGTTTCGTTATTATCACTGATCATTGAAGCGAATGAGGATGGTTTTTTGGCTTCCTGTCCTGATATTCAAGGTGCATTTGCTGAAGGGGACACAGTAGAGGAAGCGATTTTCAACTGTATTGACGTGGTGAAAATGATTTCAGCGTACCGTGCTGACCGGGGAGAAACGGTGGGCATCGCAGAGTTTGAATTAGTTCCCAATAGTAAAGTTGCCGTATCTTTCCCCATCGGCGTGGCGGCATGACCACGTTAAGGGAGTTGAGTTACCAGGAAGTGACGCAGCGTTTGTGCCAACTGGGCTTCCGTTTTTATCGTCAGGGCAAAGGTTCACATGAGTTGTGGGTGCGAGATGAGGACGGCCGTGTCATTCCCATACCCAGGCATGGTGGCAAGAAAATCCGCAAAGGAACCGTGCGGGCGATCATTCGGGAGGTTGGGCTAAGCGTTGAAGAGTTTATGGAGTTGTAGTTGTGCCGACTCCAGTTACGGTTCAAGCAATTTGTTGAAAATGATGCTATCTTCATCACCGGGCAGGTATTTGACGCCAAACCGGGTACCCTGGTGCAGTTTGTCCAGGCTGCGGTCACGTACCGGCAGCATCATCTCTGCCAGGAAAGGGCTGCCCGCCTCCGGCTGCACTTCGACGATGATGCGGAACAGGTGAAAACTGCGGTTCCCCGAATGGCTGGTGCTGATGCGCGTCAAGTGCTGCACAGACGCCACCCCTTTTGCCGCCCGCAGGTAACGCAGACTGACCAGAAACCCTTTGCCAAACAGGGCAATATACAGCAGCGCAAAACCGGCAACGGCAATCGCCAGAACAGGATGCGCCGACCCCGTCAAACCGGCAAACACCGCCCAGACTAACCCTATCAACACCAACACAAAAAAGATAAATCCACCCCGCGAAAGCTGCTGCTGGCGCAATGTGGTGAAAGAAATCTGGTTGCTCAGGTTGGTCACGGCCGTCTGCGCTTCACTCTGGCTGCATTTGGCAATTTGTTGGTAGCGATGCACGGCCGTCGCCATTTGCCCCGCCAACACAAGCTCCTTGATTTCGGCCATGTCGGCCGCACTCACTTCCTTTTCGGTAGTGGCTTCGGGCTGCGGGGCATCGTGGTGGATGCGAATGGTGGAGTTACAGTAGAGGCAGATGCAAAGCGTCTGACCAGGTGAATAATCCAATGGGGCATGACAGTTAGGGCAGTTTAATGATTCCAGGCGCATCGTCATCCTCCGGGTTGTGCGTGTGATTCAGGTAATGTGTTTATGTTCTCAGAATTTCTATGATTGTGCCACTTCTCCTGGGGATTGCCAGCAATTCTCAATTTGGCTGGCTCCGGCAGATAAATCTGCACCAACAAAAAGTAAAGTCGGCCTTCGCCGACTGACCCTTAGCCCACGAAGGTGGGCTTTGCTCTCTGTAGGCACGATTTTAATCGCCGGCACTCGGTAAATTGAGAATTGATGGGGGATTGCCAAGCATAGACCTGACAGGTTTTTGAAACCTGTCAGGTCTGGTGTGCGATCAAAACAAAAGCTGCGGCAGCATGAACAGCATGGGCAGCAGATTCATCAGGATAAAAATAAACACAACGACACCAATGATTGTGCCCAGATGGGGGCCACTTTTGCTTTTAACTACCTGCCCGGCTATCAGTTGTTTAACGGCGCGGATGGTTTGGCGCACGGCCGTGTCCATCTCCCATCTGCCCACGCCCGCCCAATCCCAACCCGGTTCCGGCGTGGGGATGAGCAGCTTGTGGCCAGGGCTGGCCGAAACCGCCGCCAGCATCTCCATGTCCGTCTCGCCGTGTACCACATACGGCGTGGTCATTGTCCAGGGGCCGACGATGATTTGCGCCGCCGCCAGCGCCTCTTGTGCCGGAACGGGTTCATCGGCCGTGTGCAGTGTTTCCTTGGCCTGGGGCGTCAGGCCAATGGGATGCAGCACCACCGTTGGTAAAGCTTCATGCAAATCGTGCATCAGGCGTTCGGCAAAACGGCCGTCGGCATCATCCACCACCGCCACATGCACCGTTTGCGCCCGCCGCGCTTCCGCCTGTTTGAAGGCGGCGTTGTCCAGCCGCAGCAGCCGCCCATGATACAACCAGACGACGACCGCCAGCAGGGCATAAGACACGGCCTGAGCCATATCTGCCGCCAGATTCACGGCCGTGCGCCCACCCAATAGCAGGTAGATGATTTGCGACACGGCATAGACACTGGTTCCTAAAAAGGTCAGCGTGGCCAGCAGCAGGTAAAAGTACAGGTACAACCGGCGTATCAGCGAATGCCGCGCCCCTTCGCCAACTTCGCCAGAGATAGCCACCTCCGCCTGGATATTGCGCCAGGGCACGATCCACACTACCAGGCCGGCAATGAGCACGGCCGTAAACCAGGCCACCATCACCTTGAGTACGTCGCCCACAAACAGCCCGGTTGAGCGGATCAGCACACTGATATTGCCACCCACGCCAATCAGCAGCGCCAGCAGGCCAATACCGGCAATGAGATACCAATACAGCCGCCGCACTTCCGCTTGCGCCGCCACTTCCGGGATCACTTGCGTATCTTGCCGCAACACAAAAAAGTGGTACGCCCAGAGTACGGCCGTGACCACCAACACGCTCAGCACGTTAAAAATGCTGCCAGGTGTGGACACACCTAACAACTGCCGGAAAAGCCCAGACAACAGGACAGTCAATGCGGATACTGTGCCCAACGCTGCCAGAAAAATGACCAGATACAGGTAAAACTTGCGCAGCGCCGATGCCTGTTCGCGCACGCCGCCAAAGGTAAACATGCCCTCGGCCTTGCGCCAGAAGTAGAACCAGGCTGCCAACCCCACCAGCAGCCCGGTCAGCGCAGTTACCAGCGTTTCTTGATTGGCGATGATACGGTTGCGACTGATCTGGAATAGCAGCCAGCGCAGCACGCTACCACTGCCCACGCTCAAGAGTACTAACGAGACAAAGGCAAACAGATATACATACAGCCGGTGGATGACGGCCAATTCGTCAGTCTCGGCCACCTGGCTGCGGTCTACCACTGTTATCCAATGATGGTAGGCCCATAGGACAGACAGAATAATCAGGGCCACAGCCGTGTACACCAGATTGGCCCTGTCCGGCAACTGCATACTCCACGAAGGAATCGTCAATTGCACCCCCATGATCAGCCGCAACACCGAGGCCACAAAACCGAAGATATTGGTAAAGAGGGGGATGATAAAGGCAGCCATCATCACATACAAATACAGCCGCCGCAGCAGTGCCCCATGCTCTTCCTCATCCCGGCGCGCCAGCCGTTCCGCCCACAGCCAATGCGCCAGGTAAATAGGCAGGCCAATGATGATCACCGCCAGTTGCATGGCGATTACTTCTGTCCGGTAAGAGATGTTGCCCTGCAAGGGGTTCAACGCCGGCGTCAGCAAATTACGCAGCAGAGCAATCATCGCCCAGGCCACCGCATTCAGGCTCACGGCCGTGACCACAAACATATAAACCCGTCGTATATTTGCCATTTCACACCTTCCACACGTTTGTAGTAGGCGATTCATCGCCCTCTTGTGACTACTACAAACCATTACCGACACCAATATTCCCGGCTCGTCCCCCAACAGTTCGACCAATACAGGTCAGCATCGCTCACTTTCCATGCCCCTTCTTCTCGCGTCATTTGCATGGTAAACGTGCGCGAATCTTCGTAGCTGCCAAACAGCCCCTCGTTATAAAAGGTGGTTTTACGCACGGTAACAATGGCCTCATCCGCACTTTTCTGGTTTACCGACTCCACCGCCAGCGCATAATCGCCGCCCGTCTCAAAGCGCCACTTGTTTTGGCGGGCATCATCGGCCATGTCGTCCGCGTCGGTGGGGTATTTGAAGGCAGCGGGAATGTATTGGTAGGCGCGTTCAAAATCCCCCTGTTGCAGCGCCAGCAAATAATTATGCGCGGCCCCATCCGGGGCACCGTCATCCAGGTAGGTTGGCTCCGGCCGCAGCAGCACTACCGAAAAGGCCACAATCACCAACAAGACCACGCCAAACACAATGCCAAATAAAAACTTGTTTGAGCCGTTCATTAGACACGCTCCAGACCAAATTGGTGAAGACATAGCCGCAACCAATCTGGAAAAAGGTCTAATCCGCCTTTCTACAGGGTAAGCACGAGGCGTCCAAAATGCCAGTGCCAAAAGGCATATCTTTTGTCTAACAATTGGGCAAAGGAGGAGCAGGGTACGCCTACGTGCCTGTGTGGGACGTGGGCGGCAATTCTCAGTTTGGCAAAACCCGGCGATTAAAATCGCGGCAACAAGAGGTAAAGCCCACCTTCGTGGGCTGGGCGCCAGTCGGCGAAGGCCGACTTTGCCTTTTGTTGGTGCAGATTTATCTGCCGCCGCAAACCAAATCGAGAATTGCTGGGGACGTGGGCATCCCACACTCCTCTAAAAGACGGTGTGGGGGTAGTTTGCCAGCGCGTCTTGCAGGGCACGGCCGTGCGGCGCAATCATCTCTGGCAATTCGTCCGGCGCGAAAAAGCGGGCGTCCAGCGATTCATCGGGGTCGGCTTGCAAACGGCCGCCGGTAATGCGGCAGGCAAAAAAGGTGCGGGCGATCTTTACCTGGTCGCCGTTGGGGTAGGTAATCCAGTCTACCGGGTCGGAGTAGACGCCAATGATGCGACTGGGCTGCACCTGCAAGCCCGTTTCTTCCCACACCTCCTGAATCATCGCCTGGTCTACCCGTTCGCCCAATTCCACGCCGCCGCCGGGAAAACACCACAGCCCATTATCCCGCCGCTGCTGCAAGAGGATATGCCCGGCCTCATTCTGGATGAACGCGGCCGTACCGGCCATGATGTATGGCGCCTGCCCAATGTAGGGGCGCAGGAATTGGTAATAGGGGGTTGCCGCCCGGCTGTTGCCCGGCGCGCCGCGATCAAACGAGGCAAACGGCCGTTTGGCAGCATAGTCGCTCAACATGGCCCGGTACCAGGGCTGCGTGGGTGGGCATTCCGTCACCGGCAGCCATTGCAGGGCATACCCCTCGTGCCCATCCGCCTGCAATGTGCCGCCGTCTACCCGGCAGGCAAAACAAAAGGAGACCTGCTGCGCCTGATCGCCGTTGGGGTAGGTCACGTCAAAATCGGGCGATGAGTAAACGCCGACCACCCGCGTGGGCGTGACGTGCAGCCCCGTTTCCTCATACACCTCGCGCACGGCGCAGGCGGGCAGCGATTCGTCCAGTTCCAGCACCCCACCGGGCAGCCCCCAGGTATCAAAGTCGGTGCGGTGCTGCCAGAGGACACGGCCGTGACCATCCACCACACACACACTCGTATACACCAACAACACCTTGCGCGTCCCCACCCGCGCTCGTAACCAATCCAGATAAGCCATCGCACCTTTGAAAATTATGAATTATGAAGGATGAAGGATGAATACGGATTACGGCCTATTGTGCCAGTAACAAGACCACGATCAGGATCAATAACCAGATGAGGCTGCCGTCCCCTTCCAGAATGGCGGCGGCCTCTTCAAATGCGCCACCCATGCCGCGCAGCCATTGGCGCAGCGGGGCGGTACTTACCGGCAGCCGGAAAGTAAAAGCCTGGCGTACAGCGGCCACCGTGCGGTTAAATTCGGGCACAAAACGCAGCAATAAGACGCTGCCAACAGGCACAACCAACAGCAGCAGCCAGGTAAACCAGGGCACG
Source organism: Anaerolineae bacterium (assembly GCA_019637635.1). Lineage (GTDB taxonomy): Bacteria > Chloroflexota > Anaerolineae > Promineifilales > Promineifilaceae > CAADGU01. The sequence continues at coordinate 30,750 of JAHBVI010000047.1, read as the reverse complement.
GCTCCCCAGGCCACACCACTCACCGATACCAGGCCCAACACCGGCAGGAAAATCGCCGCTTCCGCGGCCCATTGGGCCGGCGCGCCGGGCAACACGTCATCCCCTCCGGCCACAGGCCAGAAGAGCCGTAAACCGGCTGTTAGCAGCGGAATTTCCAGCAGCGCCACCACCAACAGCGCCAGGTAACGGCCGTGTCCCACCAACCCCTCTATCAGCGCCACCTGCCCGGCCAGACCGGCCGTCAGCGGCAGACCGGCCACGGCGGCCAGCGCCGCCAGCGGCGGGATAGCCCGCCACCACAACCGGCGGCTGGCCGGTCGTCCGGCCGCCAGGTAAAAAATGCCCCCGGCCAATAACAGCACCCGCAGCATAGCCAGGACACCATCCGGGCTGGCGGTTGTCTGGTTGCCCCACACAGCCGTCAACAGCAGCAAATGAACCAGCGCGGCGGCCAGAAAAAAGACGGCCGTGCCCGGCAAGTGCAGCCGCTCCCACAACTGGCGCACGGCCTGTAACAAGCCAAATAACCCGGCCAGGGTCAATAGCATACCGCCCGCCCACACCGTCAATGAGGTTCCATCGGCCAGCCGCACCAGCAGCACGCCGCCAGCCGCCACCGGCCACAACGTGAGGATGAGCGCCACAGCCGGCGGTGTACCGGCGCTGGCCCGCCAGCCGCCGAACGGCCAGACGCCCAGAGGCAGCAGGGCCGCCAGCAACACCGCCAACAGCGCCATCTGTGGCCAGGCGGCGACGTCCCAGCCGGCCATATCCGTTGCCGCTGCGCCAAACCAAAGCAGCAGCACGGCCGTCAGCAGCAGCCCCATCTGCCAGGAAAAGCGGCGTTGTCCCTCTCGCCCTCGTTCAGCCAGCCAGACGGCCGTACCCCAGGCCGCCAGCAGCGCCACCCAACTCACCATCATGGTCGCCGGCGAACCGGCCCAAATAACCGGCAGGGTGAAGGCGGTGACGATGAGGAGGGACGAGAGCGTGGGGGCGTATTCGGGTGTGGCGGTCAGGTGGTGGGTAATGAGGGCAATGAGCAGGAGGAACAGCCAGAGGGTGACGGGCCAGGAGATACCGTCAAGCTGCCAGATGAGGGACGGCAGGGGAACGGCCGTGTGCGCCGCGGCCAGGGGTAACTGACTGCCTAAGGGCAGCCAGAGCAGCAGGCAGAGAATGGGGATAGTGACGGCCGTAGCCGTGACGGCCGTAGCCGTGACGGCCGTTGCCGCCCCATACACACGCCACCGTCCCGACCAGGCCGCTAACAGCGCCGCCCCGGCCAACAACAAGCCAAAAATCAAAACTGCTATCCACATCGCCCAAATTCCAATGCTCGTTCACCGTTCACCGATTACCGAAGCCGGCGCATTGTAGCCCGTTGACCTGTGGCTGGCAAAGTGACGGGGGTGTGATTACAATTGGGCGCATGGCTGGCAAAAAGAGCAAGTGGCAAGTGGCAAGTAGCAGGTGGCCGGTGGCAAGTGGCAAGTCCCAGGTGAAAAAGCGTCTACCGGCAACCTTTGTACTCCTGCTCGCCATCATCCTGACGCTGCTGGTTGGCTGCGGGCCGGAAGTCATACCCACGCAGGCCGCGCCATTACAACTGCCACAACCTTCCCCCACCTCCAATTTGCCGCCAACATTGGACATTAGCAGCCAGCAAGTGGTGGAAACCACTACGCCCGCCCCCACCATGACGCCGAAACCAACCCGCACGGCCACTCCGGTTGATGTGAGCATCAACATCAGCTATCCCAAAGAAAATGAAGTGCTGACCCTGGAGGAGGAGATTACGGTGGGCGGCCTGGTGAAAAAGGAGGAGGCTCATTCTATTTTGGTGTCATTGGTCACGAGCAACGGCCGTGTCCTTTCCCAAACCCCCGGCGCGCGCACCACACAAGGCTGGAACGCTTCCTTTATTTTACCACCACAAGTCAGCGGGCTGGCCTATTTACGGGCGGCGGTGTTGGACGAGGCGGGGCAGGTGTTGGCCGAACACCGAAGCCCGGTGCTGTTGGCGCTCAACCCCAATACGACCGGGCGCTTCCTGGAATTGTCCCGGCCCCAGGTGAACGACACGGCCGTTGGCGGCTACAGCATCTTCTTTGACGGCATGGTCAACCGCCCGGTTAACAACTTCATCGCCGTTTCCATTTGGGCCAACGAGTGCCAGGAGCAGGTGGCCCGGCAAGGTTTCCAACTGGGCAGCAGCAGCCGGCCGTATTACTGGTCTGGTTTTGTGGTTGTACCCAAAGACCTGGTTGGCCCCGCCTGCGCCGTCGCCTATTTTGGCGAACCGGGCACGGATGAGTGGCGCGAGGCGCAAATCCCCATTGAAATACTGGCCCAGGACGACCCCAATGCTAAAGGCGTGGTGGTAGCCAGCCCGCTCCCGCAGTCCGAGATTTTTGCCGGGGAGGAGCTATTTTTGTATGGCACAGCCTATAATGTAACCAACGGGCCGGTGACGGTGGATGTGGTGATGGAAAACGGCCGTATCGTCGGCCAGGCCACCAGCCAGACTGATTTTTGGGGCTACTGGGAAGCCTCCCTCTTGCTGCCATTTGACATTTTAGGGCTGGCCGAAATTACCATCACCGCCGGAGAAAATGAAACCCAATCTCAAACCACCCTGATCATCAACGTCCTGCCCGCCCCCACCCCCACCCCCTGAAAACTGCCAATGGTCAACGATCAATTGACAATTGACCAATGACCACTGGCCATTGACCCTTATGAACAAAGGTTATCTCTACGGCATCGGCGCGTACCTCATCTGGGGGTTTCTGCCCATCTACTGGAAAGCCCTACACGATATACCGGCCATTGAGTCATTGAGCAGCCGTATTGTCTGGTCATTGGTCATCATTTTGCTGCTGCTGGCGGTGCGCCAACATTGGCGCTGGCTGCCGCCGGCCTTGAAGAACCGGCGCGTCATGCTCACCTTTTTGCTTTCCGGCAGCATCCTGGCGCTCAATTGGGGCACCTACATTTGGGCGGTGAATGCCAATCACGTGATCGAGACCAGCCTGGGTTACTTTATCAACCCGTTGGTGAGTGTGATGTTGGGGGTGTGGTTTTTGCAGGAAAAATTGCGGCGGGGGCAGTGGACGGCCGTAGCCATTGCCGCGCTGGGGGTGCTCTATCTCACCCTGATTCATGGCTCGCTGCCCTGGATTGCCCTGACGCTGGCGATCACTTTTGCCATTTATGGCTACATCCGCAAAACAGCGCCTTTAGGCGCGTTGGAAGGCTTAACGCTGGAAACAGCCTGGCTCTTTCTGCCCGCCCTGGCTGTGCTGCTTTATTTGCAGCAGCAGGGTCAAAGCCATCTGGCGCAGGGCAACTGGCAGATAACGCTGCTGCTCATGGGGACGGGGTTGATCACGGCCGTGCCGCTCTTGTGGTTCAGCACCGCCGCCCGCTTGATCCCCCTTAGCTCCATCGGCCTGCTGCAATACATCGCCCCCACCTGCCAGTTTATCATTGGCGTTTTTTTGTACGACGAACCATTTACCCAGGCGCAGATGGTGGGCTTTTGCTGCATCTGGCTGGCGCTGCTCGTTTACACGGCCGAAGGCGTCCGGTATAACCGGCGGCTGCGGCTGACAAAAGCAGTGGTAGGGGATTGAGATATGGGGGTGTTGCGACTAAACCAATATCTCAATATCCCAATATCTTCTTGGCCGCCGCCAGCCCAGAGAGGGCCGCGCCTTCCACACGAGGGCCGCTGAAGGCGTCACCGGCAAAGACCAGGGGTGGCAGACCCGCCGCCAGTAAAGTCCGCTCCGGGTATAATGTGGTGGGCAAGGCATGGGGCCAGCGGTGGATGATGATCTCATGGATGGTCGTGTTGGCGGTCAGAAACGGTTGTAATTCACGCCGCAGCGCCCCCACCAACTCCACATCTGGGGAGAGCCACCATAACCGGCTGTACGCCGGGTTTACATGCACCGAAACCAGGCAGACGCGCGGTGACGTGCCTTTGCGCTGATTATCGGCAATCCAACTGATGGGGTGATCGGGGCGTTGGAGAGCGCCTGGTTCGGGTAAATTGATGGCGCCGTCCAGGTGGCAGACGGCCGTAATACACGGCGCATACGTAATGGTGGTCAATGCCGCCTGGTCGTCCGCCGCCAATGTCACCTGTCCCGCCGCCAACAGCGCCAGAGACAGGGGCACAGGGGGTGTGAGAATGAGCGCCTGACATTGATAGGCAGCGCCAGAATCGGCCACCGCCAGCCAGCCAGGCGCAGCCGGCGTAACCGTTTCGATGTTGACGGCCTTGTGGATGGTAAGGTTTTGGGCCAGGTGGCGGGGCACGGCCGTTAACCCCTCATAGGCCGCATAACGGGAATGGGCAGCAGGGGCAGGGGGCAGCAGCGAACCATCCGACCACCCGGTTGACCATTCAAAAATCAATCCTTCCGCCAGCCACTCGGCCACAAAACGGCCAAATTCGGGATCACGCACGGTGAAAAATTGGGCGCCAGTGTCCGCCCAGCCACCGGCTACATGCTCGGTGATCATGCGGCCGCCAACCCGTTCTTCTCGATCCACCACCACCACTATTTTGCCCGCCGCTTCCAGCCGGTGGGCGGCCATCAACCCGGCTATACCGGCGCCCACAATCAATACATCGCAACTAAATGTTCCCGACATAAAAGGTTCTCCCGATCACCTGCCTAGCAGATCAGACAGGTCTTGGCGTATTTTTGCCCAGCGATGCATTTCTACCTGGTCTGGCTGGTCAAAAAAGTATTCTTCCAGATAGGGTTCTATCTCCATGCGCCAGATGGCTTCCAGGTGGGTGGGCAGGGCGGGATGCATGAAAAAGGTATAGCCAAGCGCGTAGTGCGGATCGGCTATCTGGCGGTTGAGCCGCTCTACAATTTTGATGAGGGCGTCCGGGTTGCAGCCGGTGTGCTGGTGGTAATGGCGCAATGTTTGGGCATCTGGCGGCAAGTGGATGAAGGCAAAACGGCGGCGCAAGGCATGGTCAACCAGGGCGATGGAACGATCGGCCGTATTCATGGTGCCGATGAGGTACACATTGGCGGGGATGCTGAAACGGTTGGTGGATTGGTCGCCAGCGAAGCCGCCTTCGGCTAAGTCAATGGCCGCCTGGCGATATTCCAACAGGTACATCAGTTCACCGAACACGCTGGCCAGGTTGGCGCGGTTGATCTCGTCAATGACCAGGACGCAAGGGCCGCTCTGGTGGGTGGCGCGGGCGCAAAAGTGGCGAAAACGGCCGTGTACCAGTTCATAATGCAAATGGCCGTTGTCATCGGTAAACGGCCGTATACCCTGCACAAACGCTTCATAGGTGTAAGCAGGGTGAAACTGCACCAGTTCCCAGAAGCCGCCGCCCTGCCCGGCCAGGTATTGCGCCAGTTTTTGGGCCATAAACGTTTTGCCTGTGCCCGGTGGGCCATACAAAATGGCCTGCCCTTTACGCTGTATGGCGCTGACCCAACGCTGCAATTCTGCTTCGGGCCAGCCGGTTTCGGCAGCGCAGGCGGCCAGAGTGTAGGCGGATGCCGGTTCGGCGGGGGATGGCAAGGGGGTGAGGGGTTCGGGTACGGCCGTTTCGTGCAACACGGCCGTAGGCGCCGCTACCTGATAAGCAACGGGCATAGGCTGCGCCGCCAACGTCGGCGGCACATCCAGTTCCACCTGACCGCGCGCGTCCAGTCGGCCCGATTGTTCCCGGCTTTCCTGCTCGCACACCCAAACAAAACTTTGCACGTCCACCATATCACGCGCCCCAAACGGAGACAACGCCTGCCGCAGTTCGGCCGCGTGCGCCAGCAAAGCGCCATAGCTGCCCGCGCCTGGCAGCATAGAAATGAGGACTTTAGTTTTGAGCGCCAACTCTTCCTCAGGTTCTTCAGCCCACATGAACTTCAGAAACCAGCGGGCCGTGCGCGGCTTGACAAACATATCTGCATCCGGATGGCATAAAAAGAGGTAATAGGTGGCAAACGGCCATTTGTTGGGCAAATCCTGTTCTTTTAGATAATCGGAAAAGGTTTGCAGGCGCTCCGGCGAGGGGCGGTCTCCATAAAGCAGGTTGCGCATTTGCACGCAAAACGCGGGGGTATCCAGATTGGGGTGGTAGAGTACGGCCGTGTCTCCCGACGAAGGCGCCAGCCGCCACAACAAATTGTTATCTTTGGCTAAACGATTCAGCCGGTCAACAAAGCCATCAAAATCACCCTGCGCCAGGAGTGCATCCAAAGCCGATTGGCTCAAAAGCTGCTGCGCTTTTTGCACGGATGCCCGTTTAGGCGCTATTTCATCGGCCACAAACGCCGGATGCGTAAAGTTTTCCCAATCAGGATAACGGTGGCGAATCAGCGCCAATAGTTCCTGTAACTTCCAATCTGGAAACATCATGTTTGAAGTGTAGAGTTAACGTCTTGTTTTGGCAAAATCGCACTCAGGGATTGTGGAAAACTTGATAAAGCAGTTGGGACAATTTTTCCAACGCGACCGGCTTCATCAACCAACCGGTAACGCCCATTTCCAGCAATCTGGTCTCATCATTATCCAGGGGATGCCCGGTTAGCAACACAAACGGTTTGCTTTTCAATTCCGCCGGCAGCAGGCTGCGCAGGCGCAAACCGTTGAGATGAGGCATCATCATATCGCTGAGAATCAGGTCTATTTGCCGGTGCTTCTGGCGGCCAATATTTAGCGCCTCCTGCCCATCATGGGCGGAAATGACCTTATATTTGAGCGCCGTCAGGCTGTTGATAAGCGCCTCGCGCACAAAGGGATCATCTTCTATCAGCAAAATGGTCTGGTTTTGCCCCAGATGCAGGCCGTTCCATTCGTTGGTGTCATCCAGCAATGTGGGTTGGGCAAGCGCCGGAAAAAAAAGGGTAAAAGTCGCGCCTTTATTCACCTCGCTGGTCAGTTCAATGTGCCCATCGTGCTGTTTCACAATGCCATAAACCTGGGCCAATCCCAGACCGGTTCCTTTGCCGGGTTCTTTGGTGGTAAAAAAGGGTTCAAAGAGACGGGGAATGACATCCGGGGGAATGCCGCAGCCGGTATCGGCCACAGTCACCTTTACCCACTCTTCAACTAGCGGGTTTAAGCCGGGGGCCGGATGTTGGTTTGCCGGAATTCGTTGCAGGCTCAGGGAAAGCTGCCCGCCGTCTGGCATGGCATCGCGGGCATTAACCACCAGATTCATAAAAATTTGTTGGATGCGCGTGGGATCGGCGAAGATGGTGACATCATCCTGTCCGGGATCAAAGTGAAGCTGGATGGGGCTGGGGAGGGTGCGCTGCCACATGTCGGCCAGGTTTTGCAGCAACGGCCGTAAATCTACCAACTGCTTTTCCAATACCGTCCGGCGGCTAAAATCCAGCACCTGTTGGATGAGTTCGGCGGCGCGGCTGGACTGTTGGATAATGGTTTTGACGGACATGGCGGCGTGGGGTGACAGTTGGTTAGAGCGCAGCATCATGTCCGCATAGAGCATAATGACGGCCAGAATGTTATTAAAATCATGGGCAATCCCCGCTGCCAGTTGGCCCACCGCCGCCATGCGTTCTTGCTGCTGCATCTGCCGGTCTTGAGCCACTTTTTCGGTGACATCGCGGAAGATGCTGCCGGCCATGGCGCCGGCTTCGGTGGGAATGGCAAAGGTCATCACCTGTACAATGCGCGGCTGCCCCTGAATGGTTAGTATCATGCGTTCGTCTATGTCGTTGGTCGGCGCCGTTGCGTCTGTCTCAGCAGAAGCACGCACTTGATTTTGTAGGGTATACCTGTCTACCCAATGACGGTCGCCATCGGGTAGCAAGCGGTTGGTCATTTCCCACAAAGGCGTACCCAGGGCCACGTCACGGCCGTAGCCGGTAATGCGCTCCATGCCCGGATTCCATTCCACAATTTCGCCGGCCTCGTTGGTGAGCATGATGCCATCTACCGACCGTTCAATGATGCTGCGGAAGCGTTCTTCGCTGCGCTGTAACTGGCGCTCTGCTTCTTTGCGCTTGGAAATGTCGCGGAAGACAACCTGAGAGGCGCGAATCCCCATGTAACTGACCGACGTTGCCGCCACCGCCACATCTATGGCACGGCCGTCGAGCCGGATAAACTTCTCTTCCACCATAGCCACATCCTGGCGCATGGTATAAAGCTGCCGGATGCGCTCTTTAACGCCGGCCAGATCATCTGGATGAACAAAACTCCAGATTGAACGACCCAGAAAATCATCGGCCGATTGCCCACCCAATAGCCGAACAGCTTCTGGGTTGATATACACAATTTTTTCATCTGCATGAACAGCAATGCCTAACGGAGACGCCTCTACCAGGTTACGATAGCGGGTTTCACTTTCTTGCAGCGCCGCTTCTAGCTCCTGTTTGGGTTGTCTGTAGTCTGGTTCACTCATAACATCTTGCCCCCAGTGAAGATGAACAGCCGTCCAGGTGGAAGGCGTTTATCGGTTAGTATAGCCCATCTAAACGCAATTTTCAGCAGAGTCAAACACAGGCCATTACCCACCACAAAGATTGAAAATCTATACAGGCGTACTGACCCCCATCCTAACCTTCCCCCTGGGAGGGGGAAGGAATCGGCCCCCTCTTCCTTGAGGGAGAGGGATGGGGTGAGGGTGTAAATGGTATACCTGAATGATTACAATGTTTATATGAGTAGCGACAAATCTTTTCACGGACATGAATTCGGCGGGCAGGCCATTGCCGAGGCGCTTGGCCCGGCGCGGCTGCAACGTTTGCTGGAAATCAGCACCCGGCTCAGTTCCACTTTGCGGCTCAGTGAACTGCTGAATCTGGTGATGGATGTTTCCACGGAACTGACGAACACGGAAGCAGCTTCCATTTTGCTGGTGGATCGGATGTCGGGGCAGCTTCATTTTGTGGCCTCGACCAGCGGCTCTGTGCCGGAGAACACGGCCGTACCCCTGGATGGCAGCATCGCCGGTTGGGTGGTGCGGCACGGCCGTTCCCTCATCATTGATGATGTAGGCCAGGATGACCGCCACTATACCAGTGTGGACGAAGAACTCTCCTTTAGCACCCGCTCTATGTTGGCGGTGCCCCTGGTGACGCCCAAAGGGGTTATTGGCGCGTTGGAGGTGCTGAACAAACGAGACGGCCGTCACTACACCAGCCAGGATGTGGCCCTCATGGAATCGCTGGCCTCGCAGTCGGCCGTGGCCATTGTGAATGCGCACCTCTTTAACCAGTCTGACCTGTTGGCCGAGGTGATGCACGAAATTAAAACGCCGCTCATGGCCATCAGTTCAGCGGCAGAACTGCTCAGTCGCCCGGAAGTGCCCGTGGAACGGCACGGCCAGTTGATCGCCATGATCAAGCGCGAATCGCAGCGCCTCTCTAAGATGACCCGTGACTTTCTGGACTTTGCCCGGCTGGAATCGGGGCGGGCGCGGCTGGAGTTGACCCCGGTAGCGGTAGCCGAGGTGGTGCAGGAAGTGGAACACATTTCCCAATCACAGGCCGCGGAGCGGGGGATCGGCATTGAGATTCATTGCGCCGACGATTTGCCCACCGAGAACAGCGCCCAGGTGGTGCTGGCTGACCGCGACCGGCTGAAACAAGTGCTGCTAAATCTGGTCAGTAACGCCACCAAATACAACAAGGATCACGGCCGTATCACCATCACCGCCCAACTGGTGCAACAAGAAGTCCACATCGGCGTGGCCGACACCGGCCCCGGCATCTCGGCTGAGGACATCGCCCACCTCTTTGAACGTTTCTACCGCATCCCCGGCAGCGAACGGCGCGAGGGCAGCGGGCTGGGGCTGTCGGTGGCCCAAAAGATTGTGGAAGAGCATCACGGCCGTATTGAAGTGACCAGCACCCTGGGCGAAGGGACTACGTTTACGGTTTGTTTGCCGGTGACGGCCGTTAACCCGTAATCCGTGGGACGTGATCCGTGATCCGTTATCCGATTACGGGTTACGGGTTACGGATTACGGATTACGGTTCACCTGTTATGCTCGAACCCTTCCTCACCCTCTGGACAACCCCCACCTGGTGGAGCCATCTCCTGTGGACGGTGCTACTGTTTTTGCTGGCCTGGCTGGTGTACCGGCTCTCCTCGCGTCTGGCCGACCGGCTACTGCACGTCGGACGGCTTTCTAAACAAGGGCGGCAGATGCGCCCGGAACGGTACCAGACCCTCCACAACCTCATCGCCAGTATGATTGCGTTTCTGGCATTTCTCACGGCCTTCATCCTCACGCTCAGCCAGTTTGTCCGCGCCGAGACGCTCATCTGGATGGTTGGCTTGTTTAGCGCGGCGTTTGGGCTGGGGGCACGGCCGTTGATCAGTGACTTCCTCACCGGCATCAGTTTCCTTTTTGAAGACCCCTTTGACGTGGGCGATAAAGTGGAACTGCTGGATGTGGAAGGCGTTGTGGAAAAGGTGAACCTGCGTACCACCATGCTGCGCGCTCCCAGCGGCGAACTATTGGTAGTGCCCAATGGTGAAATCCGGCTGGTGCGCAACTTTAGCCGGGGCCTCTTTTCACCGGCGACGATTACGCTTAAACTGGCTGCCAGTGACCTGCCGGAGGCGCTGCCGGTGCTGGAATCGTTGGCAAAAGAGGCAGTCGTCTTACTGCCTAACCTGGTGGAACCCTGGCGGATTATCAGTGAATCGGGCGAGATGGGGCAGCAAACGGAGTTGACGCTGCTGGCTAAAGCCCGCTTTGGCATGGGCGCGGAAATGCGCCCCCGCCTGTTGGCGCTGGTGCATGAGCGGTTGCAGGAGGCGGGGATTCAGTTGGCAGATTAAGGTGGCAGGTGGCAGGTGGCAAGTGGCAAGTGGCATGTGTCAGGTGTCAGGTGTCAGGTGGAGACCTAACTTGACACCTGACACCTAAACACTTGACACCGTTTTTAAGAAGGTGTTCTGATGGACGAGCAGACTAAACAGGCATTGGCAGAGGTAGTGGGGCAATTTGCCGATAAGCGGGTGCATGTGTGCCGGGTGGAGGTCACGGCCGTAACCGACGGCCGTATTATCCTGGCGGGCGCTGTGCTGGACGAGATTACGCTGACGGCCGTGCTCTCCCATCTGGCGGCAACTTGCCCGGAATATGTGCTGGACGCAACGGCCGTGACCATTTTGCGCCAGCCCGACCGGGCCAAACTGTCCGTTTGCACCACCATTACCGGCCTGCATAACAGCCCTGGGTTTTTGTCTGAGCCGGGTAGCTATGTACTGAATGGGATGTTGTTGGAGCCGTTGCAGGCGGACGGCCGTTGGCTTTTTGTGCGCCAGGAAGATGGCTATCTGGGTTGGGTTTATGCGCCTTATCTGGGCGACGCGCCGCCGACCGCGCCAACGCACCTGGTGTGTGAACCGGTGGCGCTGCTGCGCCCGGAACCGGGTGAGCAGGCGGGCATTGAAAACCGGGTGCTGGCGGGCACGGCCGTTGCCGTTACCAGCGCCCATAACGGCTGGCAGCAGATCACCTGGGCCGGGCTGCCCGGCGGCTGGCTGCCCGCCGACCATCTGCGCCCGCTGGCCGATTTGCCGCAAACGGCTGATGCCTGTCGCGCCCAACTGGTGGCCGATGCGCCCCGTTTTACCGGCGTGCCGTACCTGTGGGCGGGTGTTTCGGCGTATGGCATAGATTGTTCTGGCTATGTGCAGTTGCTCTACCGGCTGGCGGGTGTGACCCTGCCCCGCGACGCGGACATGATGTTTGCCGCCGGGCAGCCGGTGGAAACACCCTACCGGCCCGGCGACCTCTTCTTTTTCGGCAGCGAAGGCGATCACCGGCACATTTCCCACGTGGGCATGAGCCTGGGCGGCTGGCAAATGATCCACTCGTCGCGCAGCCGGAATGGGGTGTTTGTGGATGACGTGACGGCCGTGCCCCATTTGCGGGACACCTTTGCCGGGGCGCGTTCGTTTCTGGGAGATTGAGAGATTCGCAAACAAAGAGCCTGCCAACGCCAGCGAAAAAAAACAGGTCCATGGTGATCGATTTATGTCTACATGTTCGGGGGGTTTTGTGCTAATATATATAGAATGATTGTTCTACCAGAGCTATATCGGGTTTTTTATGGTGTGAACAAGGTCATCTCATGATCAGCATCACTTCAAACGGTTCAAGTGAATCACCGGAAGCATTTTTGAATGCTACGTATGATCGTCTAAATTATGTGGACGGTTCATTGTTGGATGCTGCCAATTTGCCAAAAATTGAGTCCTCATCAGCTGAAGCGTGGGTAGAAAAAGGGGATTGGCTTTCACTAGCCCAGAGAGCTGGGGCAGAAAAAATCTTTTTCGTAAATAACGACCCGGTTATTGTGTTTTGTAAGACCCAAAGTGATGATGCGGCAATACTGCTAAACCTTTTCCGGCGGATATGGTGCATGGCGCGGCCACACTTTCTATTCATAGCGTTTCCGGGCGAATTGCGTGTGTATAGTCTCAATCGCTATCCGGTACGAACCGTTTCTGAATGGGAACAATTTTCTCCGTTAGATGTTGTCAAAAGTATCGCTGATGTAAGTGAAAGACTACATCATTATCGTCGTGAGTTAGTGGAGTCTGGTCAGGTTTTCAAAGACAAAAACCCAGGGCGATTAGAATATCGTGCCGACAAACGCCTGATTTTGGATCTGAAAGCAGCACGTAAAAACCTTGTCGAGGTTAACCCAACGATAAGACAAAGGCACATCCATGCTGTAATTGGTCGTTCCATTTTTGTGCGGTATCTTGAAGATCGGGGAGTCCTGACCCCTGACTATTTCAGACGGGTAGCTGAGGATCGGAGTCATCCCAAATGGCATCCCGATTGGTTGAACCTTCTGGAAACCCCAGATGCGCCTCTCTTGATATCAAATAACGAATCCATGCGGTACACTCGTGTATTGCGCAATAAAGATTTTACTTACGCCTTATTCAATCAACTGGCCGACCATTTTAATGGAGACATGTTTCCCCGCGATCCAGAAGAAGAAAATGCAATTACACAAGAACACCTGAATTTGTTACGCGGATTTTTGTTAGGGGATACAGATCAACGCCAACGAAAATTATTCCTTTGGGCCTATGACTTTGACATCATCCCAATAGAACTCATTAGCAGCATTTACGAAGAGTTTTACCATAAAGCAAGTGCAACAGATTCAGGAACACATTACACACCAAGCGTTTTGGTTGAGTATGTATTGTCCCAACTTCTCACTCCAGAACGGCTGGTAACTAATCCGCGCATATTAGATTTTGCTTGCGGTTCGGCTATATTTTTGGTTCAGGCATTTCGAAGAATCGTGCGCTATAAAGAAAGTCTGTTTCACCGATCCTTAAGCGCCCCAGAACTACGCCAAATTCTCAGAGAGCAAATAACAGGTATAGAAATCAACGAAGAAGCAGTTCATGTGGCTGCGTTCAGTTTATATCTGGCACTGCTGCACTATCAAGAACCCAAGGATATCCTGGCGCAAATAGCTTATACGAATAGTGAGAAGCCCTTACCATATCTTATTTATGATCCTGAATATCCCCCAGACGCGACGCATTATCATGTTTTGTATCAGGCAAATGCTTTTAGTTTACTGGACGCGGAGAGGGTTTTTCTTGCGGATCATTTAGAAAGCAACAAGAGGTTCGCTGGTCGCTCTGAATTAGTCAAATTGTTGGATTCGCCAGATTCACTGCCTTTTTTACCTCATTCCTTTGACATTATCGTTGGTAATCCACCCTGGGGTTATCTTAAAGAAAACGAAGGCACACCAGAACTCCGGGCTGCACAAGAACACGCGCAGCGGTGGTGTGATGCCTTTGGCTGGCCCATAGGTGACAAGGAACTTTCGCAGGCATTTATCGCCAGGGCGCCAACATTCTTAAAACCGGATGGTGAAGTTGGGCTTCTTGTTTCGACAGGAGTAATCCTTAAGCGGCACAAAAACAGTTTGAAATTCCGCCAGCGTTGGCTGTCTGAAAGTGTTGTGGAAAAGGTAGTTAACTTCACGCATGTCCGTACCGCTTTTTTCAGTGGCGCTATCTCCCCTTTCTGTTTTATTCAATACCAGCCGGGCGAAGCAGATTCATCACACTTTGTCCAATACTGGTCAGCCAAGAAGCTAGAGTCTATAGACAATGTACAGGCAGTTATTTTGAGCCTGCCGGACTTACATCGAGTACGGCAATTCGCATTGGAAAACGATGATTGGCTTTGGAAGACATATTGGTGGGGGAACCAACATGATGCAGCTTTGCTCCAGGCCCTTAAGTTTGAACAGGAACTTGGTCAGCTAGCTCAACATCGGAACTGGATAACGGGTCAAGGTTATACACCAGGTTCTGTTAAAGAAAGTGGATGGCTTAAAGAATACAGAGAACTCCCCGTCGAAGAACTGACACGATATGTATTAGTCACAAATAACGATATTCGACCAATTCCTCAAAGAGTTCACCGCCGTGGAATCCGTGACTTATATGATGGTTGGCGGCTGCTGGTAAAAAGAGGAATAACACAAACAGACGAAGCCAATGGACGAATTGAAGCGCGTTTTGAAAATAGGAGATATTGTTTTCGTAATTCAGTTCATGGTATTAAATTGGATTATGCAGAAGATTGGGAGCGAAAAATCTTAACCGGAATTCTGTGGTCATCCCTGGCCAGATATTTCTTTTTTATGACGACCAGTTCATGGGGAACCTGGCATCATGAAATCCATTTGCAGGATGGGTTATTGAACTTGCCCATTTGTTTTCCCGAAAGCACAGAATTGCGGCAGCGGATTGTAGGTATAGTGGATGAATTGAGACACTGGAATCCCACGTCAGGCAGCATGCTCAATCCAAGTGGGTTTACTGCCGAAAAGAGCAAACGAGTACAAGAGTCACTTGAACGGGAGTTAGATGAGGCCATTTTTGAACTTTATGATCTCAGCGAATCTGAACGTGACTTGATTCTGGATATGTGTGAAACAGGGCTTGAGTTTTTCTATCGTGGGGGAAGTAGCAAAGCAGTAGAACCTGTTGAACTGCATCCAAATGTACAAGGCACAATGGCTAATTTGCATGGGGGCCGGAACAATGAACGTGGGCTGGAGGGGTATCTTTATGCTTTCTTGCAAGTGTGGAATCGGGAATTAGAATCGCTTGGCGGAGAATTTAGATGGCGCATTATCCGACCGCCATTCGTACCCATGTTGGCTGTTGTTTTTACAACTCAAGAAGTTAACACACCTTTACCTGCTATTGAAACAACAGGGGAGGCGGAGTGGCCACATTTATTGGCTCGTTTGAGTGAAACTTTGCGCCAGCCAGTCAGTTCACAAATTTATATTGATGGTATGGTTCGTGTCGTGACTGATACCAATATATTCATAATCAAACGGAATGAACGGCGACTGTGGACACGTAGTCTGGCGCGTGAAGACGCCGAAGCCGCACTGCTGCAAGCAATCCACCTGCAAGAATCTGCCCTTTAAGTAATCCAGTCGTACCCATGAGCCAACCGCTGATCTCACAAGCCAACACCTGGGAAAGGTATAAACAAGATATTTTCACATTGATCTATGAAACCTTGTTTATTCTTCAGCAAAAACCAAATCTTCCCGAAATTGAAGATAGTCCAATTCACCCCAGTTTGAATCGTGAACTATTCCGCTGTTTTCGACAAGCTTGTAATCGTTTGAGATTCTCATATCACATGCCTACGCGGGAAGGCAAAAGCCCTCCATACTATGGCGATGACACCCCGGCAGAACGAGAGGAAAAAAGGCCTGATTTCTATTGGCAATTTATTGATTCTCTTGCAGATGAAGCGTCTTGCGAACGTCGCTTCATACTAGAATGCAAACGGCTTGGGCATCCATCAAGTTCAGCCTGGAATTTGAATTCAAATTACGTAAACCACGGGATTCTGCGTTTTCTGTCACCCCCTCATGAATATGGTAAAGGTGACGACACGGGCGGAATGATTGGGTATATCCAGAGCATGGGACTCAATGATGTTCTGGGGGAGGTTAATCAAACTGCTCAAAACAATTCTGACCCCATCCCATTACTACAACTAATAAAAAATTGGGAAGAAACTGGAATTGCTGAGTTTGCCCATGATCTAGAACGGCCGTTTCCCATTTCCCCTTTTCGATTACATCATTTTTGGGTTGATCTTCGGGGAGAGAAAGATGATTGACAAAGTGGGTGAGCATCCTTGAACCAGTTAAACGGCCGTGTCATCAAAGCGATTAGTGGCTTTTTTACCGTGGAAACGGACAACGGCGAGATTGTGGCGCAGTTGCCGGGGCGGTTGAAGAAGGAGTGGCAGGAAAGCTCCATCGTGGCGGTGGGGGATTGGGTGAGCGTTTCCCTGAACCCGGACGGCACGGGCACCATTGAAGAGGTGGCGGAACGGAAGAGTGTGTTGTCCCGTTCACGGCCGTCGGCCCGCGACCGTGAACTGAGTAGCGACCAGGAACAGGTGTTGGTCGCCAATGTAGACCAGGTAGTGTTTGTTTTTGCCGTGAAGGACCCCTTCCCCAGCCTGCGTAAACTGGATCGGTTTTTGGTGGTGGCAGAGATGAATGAGCTGACGGCCGTGATCTGCGCCAACAAAGTAGACCTGGTGAAACCGGAAAAAGCGCATGAACTGTTTGACGTATATGCCCGGATTGGCTACCAGGTCATCTACACCAGCGTCAAAACGGGGGAAGGAATTGAGGTATTACGTGACTGTTTGCGGGGCAAAATTTCCGTGCTGGCCGGGTCATCAGGGGTAGGTAAATCGAGCTTGTTGAACGCTATCCAGCCCGGCCTGGGGCTAAAGGTGAGCGAGGTGAGTACTTATTCCGGCAAAGGGACACATACGACGCGCTTTGCTCAACTGCTGGCGCTGGATGGGGGTGGTTATGTAGCCGACACCCCCGGTATTCGCGGGCTGGCGTTGTATGACCTGGAACCGTCGGAAGTGGACGCTTATTTCCGCGAGATCGCCCCCTTTGTGGCCGACTGCCGCTTTAGCGATTGCAGCCATCACCATGAGCCGGGTTGTGCGGTGCGCACGGCCGTGCAGCGCGGCGACATTTCCCCCCAACGCTACGAAAGTTACCTGCGCCTGCGTGAAGAGCATCAGGCATTGGATGATGCCGCTTATTAGTTTGCGTCGGGCAATGGAGATGCGAGATTGGAGATTTTGACGCAGCTGTTTGATTTTGTCATTCATCTGGATGCGCACCTGGCAGAGATGGTAGATGTGTTGGGGGTGTGGGCTTATTTGCTGTTGTTTGCGGTGGTGTTTGTGGAGACGGGGTTGGTGGTTGCCCTTTTTTTGCCCAGTGATTCGCTCATATTTGTGGCGGGGGCGTTGGCCGGTCTGGATGTTTTGAATATCGTTGTTTTGTTTTTCTTGTTTGTCACCGCGGCCATTTTGGGGGATTCGTTGAACTATTTTTGGGGTAGTTTGATTGGGCCACGCGCCTTTGACGGCCGTTACCACTACCTGAAACCCGAATACCTGACCCGAACGCAGGCGTTTTATGACCGGCATGGCGGCAAGGCCATTATCCTGGCCCGCTTTGTACCCGTTATGCGCTGCTTTGTGCCGTTGGTGGCCGGGTTGGGCGCGATGGAGTACGGCCGTTTCCTGCCCATTAGCATCATTGGCAATATTATTTGGGTGTCTATCACCCTTTTCAGTGGCTACTTTTTTGGCGCCCAACCCCTTGTCCAGAAAAACTTTGGTCTGATGCTGGTGGGCGTGTTTATCCTTTCCCTCATGCCGGCAATCATTGAATTTTTGCGCGGCAAACTGTCTGCCTCCCGCAAAAAATCGCCAGAAGCGCCATAACCGGCCACCGACCACACCATATCAACCTTTTGGTGGATACGGCCGTTACCACCTGACTGACCCCACAATCCACCTCTCCATCATCCAAATTCAATCCCTTGATGGCTTACTTTCCCTGCGCCAACCGGTAAGCTGTACCTATCTTAATCAAATTCAGGCGGCAGGCGTCTGCAAAAGGTCTGCCACCGCCAAACTGCATTTTGCCCTGGGCCAAGTTGCAACAGGAGAATAAACATGGGCGACGAAATGAAAGAGTTGAAATATGAAGAAAAAGAAAGGGTAGCCGCAGACAAGGGCAGCAATTGGATTATGGCTCTCGTTTTGATTGTGGTGGGCATTGGACTATTGCTCAGCAACTTTACAGAGTTTTCATTGAACAATTGGTGGGCGCTGTTTTTGCTCATACCGGCCATCACCATGCTGCGCCACGTGTGGGCCGAATATCAGCGGTACGGCCGTCTCACCAGCAGAAGCACCGGCGCGCTTATCGGTGGGTTGACCGTCCTGGCGGCCATGGCCGTCTTCCTGTTCAACCTGAGTTGGAGCGGGCTGTGGCCGTTGGGCTTCATTTTTGCTGGCATCTCCATCTTTTTGAGCAGCCGCCGCTAAGGCAGAGGCGGCCCTTGTGGCCGCCCTGCCTCCGGGAAAATCTGATGAACCCTATTATTGAAGTGAAAAATTTGCAGAAGGCTTACGGCCGTACCGTAGCCGTGGCCGATGTCTCTTTAACCGTGCAACCTGGTGAAATCTTCGGCATCGTCGGCCCCAACGGAGCGGGCAAAACTACTACCATCGAATCCATCATTGGCCTGCGCCAACCCGATAGCGGCTCAGTTTCCGTCCTGGGCATGAATCCCCAGACCGAACGGAAGAAGCTGGGCAACCGCATTGGCGTGCAATTACAGGAAGCGGCCCTGCCTGACCGGATGAAGGTGTGGGAAGCGCTGGATTTGTACGCCTCGTTTTATGAGCGCACCGCACCCTGGGAACCACTGTTGGAAACATGGGGGCTGGCAGATAAACAACAGGCGCATTTTGGCAATCTGTCTGGTGGGCAAAAGCAGCGCCTCTTTATCGCGTTGGCCTTGCTCAATGACCCGGAGGTCGTCTTTCTGGATGAATTGACAACGGGGCTGGACCCGCAGGCGCGCCGCGCCACCTGGGACCTGGTTCGCGCCGTGCGCGACCAGGGCAAGACGGTGGTGCTGATCACCCATTTTATGGACGAGATTGAGGCGTTGGCCGACCGGGTGGCGATTATTGATCACGGCCGTGTCATTGCCCTGGACACACCCCCAAACCTGGTCGCCCAATTGCAGAGCGAAACTCAGGTGCATTTCACCACCCCGAACGGGTTTGAGGCGGATGTGCTGCGTGCGGTGGCGGGGGTCACGGCCGTGAACCAGCAGAACCAGCAAGTGACCGTCACCGGCCGCGGCCCGCTGCTGGCAAACGTCGCCGCTGCCCTGGCTCAACACAACATCGCCCCCCATGACCTGCGCGTGCAGCAAGCCAATCTGGAAGATGTGTTCCTGGCCCTCACAGGCCGGGCAATACGAAATTAGGTGGGCGATTTTCCCAAATCTTCCACCTGTGGAGACAACCATGAAACCTTTTCTCAAACTCACTTATTCGGAACTCAAACTACAACTACGCGAACCCATTGGCCTCTTTTTCACTCTGGCCTTTCCCGTCATGTTGATGATCTTGTTTGGCCTCATCTTTGGCAATGAGCCGGAAACCTTTTTGGGCGGCTATGGGCAGGTAGACCTGTCGGTACCCGGCTACATCGGCATGATCATCGGTACCATTGGCATGTTAAGTATTCCCATCAGCATGGCCACCTATCGGGAAAATGGTGTATTGCGCCGTTTACGAGCCACGCCGGTACAGTCCAAGTCCATTCTCTGGTCGCAGGTGGCGGCGCAAACCATCATCGCCCTGTTGGGTATCACGTTGCTGGTGATTACCGGGCTGCTGCTGCTTGATTTGCGCCTGCCCAGCGGCGGCGATGTGATGATATTGCCGGGGATTTTGCTGAGTGCGTTTAGCTTTTTTGCCATTGGTTTTGTGCTGGCGGGGGTGATGCCCACGCCGCGCACGGCGCAGGCGGTGGGCATGGCGATCTTTTTCCCCATGCTCTTCCTCTCTGGCGCGGCCATGCCCCGCTTTATTATGCCTGAAGGGTTGCAAGAGATTGCCAAAGTGCTGCCGCTGACGCAGGTGGTCATTTTGCTGGAAGACTTGTGGCTGCGCGGGGTGTGGAATCTGACGGCCGTGGCCTTCATTACGGCCGTGCTCATCCTCGGCCTCATCATCTCCCGGTTCACCTTTCGTTGGGAGTAGTGTTACACTAAGTGCGACGCCCTTTGAAAGGGCGTCGCACTTGCAAGCGCATGGTAAACACAAACCGTCACCAACAACCTGATGTCTGGATCAAGTGGGATTGGCTGTGGACGACCATTTTTTATGTGTCGGTGGCCGTTTCCACCTTGTTCATGCTGGTGGACGACGGCCGTGACGGGACTGTCTGGCAACCGTTGGGGCTGACGGCCGTGTTACTGTTATGGCATGGCGTTGGTTTCCGGCTGGTTTACGGCGGCGGCAAGGTGCGGGATGTACGGCCGTATCGCCAATTCATCGTCCTCCTCGGTGATATTGGCCTCTGGTTTTTACTCGTTGGTCTGTCGCCTGCTTATTACTTTGTCCTGGCCGGATTGTTTAGCCAGATTTTCCGTCACCTGCCCATCCCCTATGCCATCATCGCCACGCTGCTGCTTATCACCACCATCATTTACCAACAGTCCAGCGACGCCGGGCAGCCCATTTCGTTGAACAGCCCCATTGTCTGGATTTATTTGTTTGCCGGCGCGGCCAGCATTTTGTTAGGCGCCTGGATGTCGGCCATCATTAACCAGAGTATGCAGCGACGGCAGTTGATTGAACAATTGGAGATAACCCAGGCGGAATTGGCGGAAACCAAACGGCACGAGGGTATGTTGGAAGAGCGGCAGCGGCTGGCGCGGGAAATTCACGATACGCTGGCGCAAGGGTTTACCAGTATTGTCATGCACCTGGAAGCGGCCGAACAGGCCATGCCCGATCAGCCGGAAACGGTGCAAAAACATCTGGATCAGGCACGTAAAACCGCCCGCCTCAGTCTGGATCAGGCGCGGCGGGTGGTGCAAGATTTACGCCCCGATTTGTTGGAGCAGCAATCATTACCGGAGGCGATTGAGCGCACGGCCGTGCGCTGGCAGGAAGAAACCAGCATCCCGGCTACCACAACCATCACCGGCAACCCTCATCCGCTACATCCTGACGTAGAGGTCACCCTGCTGCGGGCGGCCCAGGAATCGTTGAACAACATACGGAAACATGCGCAGGCCACGGCCGTGCAAATCACCCTCTCTTATATGACCGACATGGTCATTCTGGATGTGCAAGACAATGGCGTCGGCATCAACGGCGCGGCCCCCTCGTCATTAGGCGGGGGCTACGGCCTTCAGGCCATGCGTGAACGGGCTGCCCAATTAGGCGGCGCTGTGGAAATCGAAAGTGAACCCGGCGAAGGCACAACCGTTGTTGTGTCTATTCCCATTTCTAGTTGAACAATCATGTATAATGGGCGCATAAGCAAATGAGGTGGATGATGGAATGGAACGAACAATTAACAGACCGATTTGATGAACTGCGCTTAAAACAACTGGCGGGCGAATTAACGGTCGCAGAGCAAGAAGAACTGTCCCAATTGATTCAGACAGTTCAGGTAAACGAGACCCGCTTGTTAGTTGCCTACTTTGATCGAGTTGCTGCTGAAAATATAGGGTTGCAAACGAAATTACAGGCGGTACAGGATGAAAATGAGGCGTTGGGGCAGTTAGCCATTCAACAAGAACAACTGGTGGCTGATGCCCGCCGCTGGCTGGCCGAGTTTGATCGGCGGAATACACAAATTCAGAAATCTTACATGCATCTAACAAGTAATATCTCTCCCGCTTGATGACACTCTCTGCTGAAATCCGCAACAATGTACGCCAACAGTACAACTTTGTGTGCGGATATTGCGGTGTGCCTGAAATTAGTGTCGGCAGCGAACTGGAAATAGATCATTTTCAACCTACTTCGAGAGGGGGAACGGATGCCCCGCAAAATCTGGTCTATGCGTGTACTACTTGTAATCGGTTCAAAGGCAATTATTGGCCGGAGCCAAATATGCCGCACAGTTTACATTTGCTTCATCCATTGCAAGACGACGTAGCACACTACATTCAAGAAACGACTGACGGCCGTCTCGTTGGTCTGACTTCTCGTGGCTGGTTTCACATACATTGGCTGCACTTGAATCGCCCGCAATTGATCACATTTCGCCAGTTGAAACAAAACGAACAACGTTTACAAGAAGCGATACAAAGAGCGGAAGTGGTAAATGAAGAATTACGGATACATATTCGTGATCTACAAACTGAAATCATTCAATTGCGGGGAATCATCGCCCGGTTCAACCTGTAAATTATTCGCCCTATTGAGCAAATTCCATGAAGAGGATCAGTATATTGATTGCCGATGATCACCCGGTGGTACGGGAAGGGCTGGCCGGAATGTTGGCCGGGCAGGATGATTTTGAGGTGGTGGGGCTGGCGGCGGATGGTGATACGGCCGTGACCCTCACCCTCTCCCTCACCCCCGATGTCACCTTAATGGATTTGCGCATGCCGGTTCTGGATGGTGTGGGAGCTATCGAGGCGATCAAAAAGGCGCAGCCCGCCGCCCACATCCTCGTCCTCACCACCTATGACTCTGACGCCGACATTGTGCGGGCCATTGCCGCCGGGGCCACCGGCTACCTGCTCAAAGATGCGCCGCGTGAGGAGCTATTCCGCGCTATCCGCGCTGCTGCCAGAGGAGAGTCGGTGCTGTCGCCGGCGGTCGCTTCCCGGCTGATGACGCGAATGCGCGCCCCGGCCGAAGAGAACCTGAGCGCCCGCGAAATTGAAGTGCTGCAACTGGTAGCTAAAGGAGCCAGCAACCAGCAAATTGGCAAAGAACTGCACATCAGCACCGCCACCGTGAAGAGCCACCTGATTCACATTTTCAACAAGTTGGGGGTAGACGGCCGTACTGCTGCCGTCACAGTTGCGTTGGAAAAAGGGATTATCACCCTGGAACGATAAAAACGTAAGCCGTAACCCGTTATCCGTGATCCGACTTTGCACTTCGGATGACGGACTTCGGATTACGGCTTACGAATCACGGATTACGTTTTACGATTTAAGGCTGCAAATACTCATCCGCCACCGCTTGCACAAACAACTTGATCGTGTCGCCGTTGTCGGCCGTGCCGGTGAAGGCCCAGGCCGGCTGCAAGTAGATGGTGGGGGACGGTCGCCAGGTCATCTCTTGCCCTTCCGGGATTTCCGGGAAGGCGTAGGTGACGAAGAAGACCAGTTCCACATTGTTCACCGTTACCTGTCCGTAGCGGAAGGGGGCAAAGGGGCCGTCAATAGGCAGGATGCTCACGTCGCCATCGGCCGGGTAGCCTTCCCCTTCCACAGGCAGTTCTGGTTCGGGATACTCGATGTATTTGTCAATGCTTTCCCAATCCAGCACCGGGTATTCCAGGCCGGTATCGCGGACGCCATACCCAAAGAGGTTAACTTTCAACCCATCAGGCACGTCAGCCGGGGCATTGGGCAGGATGTAGATGCTGCCATCCTCGCCATAGAAGACCAACTGCTCACCTTGCCGCCGCACCACACCTGTCTGGAAGATGGGGTTATACTCGGTCAGCGCTTCCCAACCGGCCAGTTGGAACAAGGTTTTGTCCTCATTCAGCGTACCCCAGGTGTGAATCTGGCTGTCACGGGCGGCGGCCAGGGCGTTGAGTGTGGCGTCATCAGCCACCACATTGAAGCCGCGAATTTTAACGAGCGGCGTACCGCCATCTACCGGCCGATACACCACCGGCCATTCATACAGGTGTACCTCACTGTTGGGCGTGAATTCACGCCCCCAGTATTTGTATTCGGCCAGATGCGCTGGCAATTCTTCCACCGGCATCTCTACGCCAGGGTCGGGCATAAAGGTATAGAACTGGATGTGGTTTTCAAACACGCCACCCAGCACCCGCTGCCAGGCCTGTTCGGCGGTGATGAGCGGGTAATTGCCTACGGCCGTCCACTCCGTTGAGGTGTTGTCCCAAACATAAGCCACTTCGTTGTTCGGGTTGATGCTGACGGAGATTTCCGGTTCGTTGACCCGACGGCCGTCTACCAATCGGTAGAACAACACACTGTCACCAATCTGCGCTTCCGTCTCATAGGGGAAGTTCAGTTGCCCACGCTGCGCCAGGAATGCCTCAGCAATGGGGATGATCTCCGGCCGAATGCGCATGTTCGGGTTGTCGTAGGTGAACCGGGCGGCAGCCGCCTCATCGGTATAGTTGATCGCCCAGGAATCCATGCGCAGATTGCGCGGCACATCAAAGACGATGTAAACGGGTGGCGGCGCATTTTCCGGCACATCCGAAGGATATGTTTCCACATATAACGGGCCGGTAAAACCATACTGATCGGCGATGGCCCGCGCCTGTTCCGGGGTCAGGTTCACTTCTGGTTGCCGCTGTTGCACGAAGCCGCTGACGGGTTCTATCGGCAGTGTCCCATTCAAAATGAAGGTGGTGCCGGAGAACGGATCCATCATTTTCATGTCGAACTCTTCAATGGGCATCGGTGCATCGGCCGCGGCCGTGCCATCGCCGCCGCCACCCATGCCCATCGCGGGTGCATCAAAGCGCGGCAGTTGGGCCAGTTCTTCGGCAGGCGTGGGTGGGACAGTTTCCTCCGGCATTTCCGTGGGTGTATCGGTTACTGTTAAGGTTTCTTCGGGAAGCGGTGTGACCTCGGCCACCTGCGGGGTATCACTACCCGGCAGAAAACCGCGCCCCAGGGCGACGGCCCCGAACAATAGGATGAGTGTCAGTACCGCGCCAAGCGCGAGTGTGCGTTTCATGGTAAATCCTTCCTTGAGCATCTGGATTAAGTCGCGCCAGAATGATGCCTGTTCTGGCGCCGCTCTACTTTTTTTTAGTTGGTTGGCTCTGGCTGAGAGCCGCCGCTGCAACTGCGCCACAAAGCTGGGATCCGGGTTGGTCTGGGCAGACAGATCAATCAGGTTGGCAGCCAGGCGGGCTTCGTTGGTAGGCAATTCATCTGCCGCTTTGCCTTCCAGGACGGCCGTGACCATCTGATCCAATTCATCGGCTAACTGCTGTTCTGTCTTGTTGTTCATGATCCATCCTCCAAACCATTCTCCACTGCCGGATAGAGTTGGGCTTGCAAATCGCGCAGACCGCGATGGAGTAACATGCGCACCGCCGGTTCGTTCCTGTCCATCAACCGGGCCACCTCGGCCACTTCCAGCCCGGCAATCAGCCGCAGGGAAATGGCTTCGGCGCGGTCGGGGGCGATGGTTTTCAGCTTGCGCGCCACCAGTTCCAGACTCAGCCGTTGGTCTACCAGGTCATCCGGGTGCTCGTCTGAGTCGGGCACGGTTTCGGCCTCTTCCAGGTCGGTTTCCGGGCGGCTGCGGCGGTAATAGTCGGCGGCTTTGTTGTGGGCAATACCGAACAGCCAGGCCAGAAACGGCCGTTGTCCTTTGTACTTGTCCAGGTTCTCCATCGCGGCGATAAACGTTTGCGACGTTAAATCTTGCGCGTCCGCCATATTACCCACACGCACCAGCAAATACCGGTACACACGGGGCACGTAGCGTTCATATAATTCGGTAAACTTTTGTAAATCTTGCTGCGCCTGCCGTACCAACGCCGTATCATCCACGTCCAGTGGCGGCGCGTCAGCCAGGGCGGCTATCAGCCAGAGCATTGATTGGGACGCCGTTGTCGGCGAACTGGTGTTCATGCATGATCTCCAGAGTGTTCTTTCAGACCTGACAGGTTTCAAAAACCTGTCAGGTCTTGCAGGCAACGAATGCTGTTATCTGCTTCATGAAGTTTTTGACGAGCGTTTTTCGTTGTGTCTACAGCTATGTCGCCGCCATACACCCATTTATAACAGGCAATTTTCAGTTTTGGGAAATTTGGGTTTGTTCTGGTAGTGGCAACGGCCGTGCTGCCAGGCTCTTTACCCCGGAATCCGTGTCAATGAAACGGCCGTACTCCCCCAACGACGACCACGAATGAAAATAACAAGTGAATGGCCTTTACACAGTGAGCAAATCTGGCGCTTCCTCGTTCATTCTTTCTATGAGCCAGTTTTGGATAAGCATTTGATACGGAATACCCTTCCTTTCGGCCAGTTCCTGAATAGCCTCCAGATAGTCAGCGCGCAGGCGAACATCAAGAGGTTTTGTAGGAAACAGTGTGCGTACAATCTCAAAGGGATCGGTTACTTCTTCCATACTGTCCATCAAGTCGGCTGTATCATGTGCATCAAACCAGGCGGCCGCTTCTTCATCGTTTTTGAACTCAGGTAATTCACTCATCTTATTTTCTCCTGCGGCGCAACTGCCGTTTTTCGGCTGCGGTTAAATCGCGGGCTGTAATCACGCGCATCCGATTTTCAGATTTCGGAGCAAAGACCACAAGCAGGTAACGGCCGTTGTCTGTCTGTCCGTATGCCGCGTACCTGTCTGACCCTGCTTTCAACATTCTCAGGCTACCGGTCACCACTTCTTCCGCTTCATAAGGCTCAACACCGTGGTTGGCAATGTGTTCGATATTGTTTTCATCCCACCAAAAGCGATACTGCGCCATGTGAAGTCTCCACTATTCATTCATTTCATTATAAATGGGAATGATACTGAGGCAAGCCACCTAACTGGCGCTCATGGTTGTATGAAGGGCTACGGCCGTACCCCACCACAATTGCGTGAAGGAGAACGGCCGTATCACCAACAGAAACGGCCGTTCCCCACCACAACTGCGTGAAGGGAAACGGCCGTCACTAATCCCAAAAGATTGAGCAACAGTTAGAGGGTTACAACTTCAACCTCAATCCGTTCTGTAACCTCATGATCTGCTGCCAACATAGTATCAATTTCATCCAAAACTTGGGCATGAAAATATCGCTCCCCACATTCCACACACACAAGTGCCGGAACATTCTCCACAATATAGAGTTGCTTGTTATACCAGTGGAATCGTTTCACTTTCTTCTCGACTGTTTCGCCCTCGCAAAATTCACAAATCATCATCACTCCGTTAAAGCGTATACCGTGATAATCAACAAATCACGGCTAACATGAAACCGGCAAATCACATGAAGAAGACGGCCGTCTGGCACATGTCCTTCAATACGATAGCGTGTCCCGCGTATATCATGGGTCATTCTTTTTTCCACCCTACCTTTCAAAATAGCATGTTCAATGTCTCGTCTTTGTAAACCATCTTCCAACATTTCATCTTCAGCATGGGTTGAAAGGTAATATTGACGTTGGATGATTTTCAGCCGGATGCGCTTGATGGTTGTCATAATTTGTATGAACTTATAGTAGCATAGCAAATGAGCTTATGGCAAACGGCCGTCTCCACAACAGAAACGGCCGTTCCCCACCACAACTGCGTGAAGGAAAACGGCCGTATCACCTTAAATACCACTCAAGTAAACGTTACAGAGCAAAGACTCTTAACAAGGCATGATCAATCTGGCTCATTTCCTGTGGCGTGAGGGCGCCACGAATTTTCACCATCCGAAAACGGTGGTCAATGGGGCGTGTTTGCAAACAATCAGCCACCGATTTTTTGGACAGGCCATTGGTCGCTGTTGGTTCAATAACAACATTGGTGACAATTCTGCCCTTCTTTTCGCTCCACTCCGTCAAGGGCGCAACCTGAATCACCGGCACACGTTCGTTGTAGGTGTTGTTGGTAACGATGACACACGGCCGTATCTTGCCGGTTTCTGATCCTTTGGTTGGATCCAGGTTCACGTCAATGACCATACCACGTTTTAATGCGCTCATTCAGGCCACTCTGAAACGGCCGTTTCCGTCAATTCGCGCAAATCGGCATCCTCATCGTACATAGCAGCATACAAATCGGCCGATTCCCGCAAGAGACGCGCTTCTAGCTCTGCCTGCAACCGATTGAGCGCGGTGCGTACCATGTCTCCTTTATCCTTAAAGCCATAAGCACGGTACTGCTCCAAAAACGCCTGTTGGGATTCTTCCAAACTAAATTTTGTCTGAATCATCATCCGGTCTCCATAAAAAGGCCCAAATTGGCCCCTGTTTTAGGGGTCAATTTTACGGCCTTTTGTGTACCCGTCAATTGGTTCAGCCAAAAGAAAACGGCCGTTTCCCACCACAACTGCGCGAAGGAAAACAACCATACCCCCAACAAAAACGGCCGTTCCCTACCACAGCTACATGAAAGAAAACGGCCGTATCCACAACAGAAACGGCCGTTCCCCACCACAATTGCGCGACGGGAAACGGCCGTTCCCCACCTCAACTGAGCGAAGGAAAACGGCCGTATCATCAACGGGTACGGCCGTTTCCCCACCACAATTGCGCGAAGGAGAACGGCCGTACACCACCACAATATGAAGGAAAACGGCCGTACCCACCCCAAAATCCGTTCCTTTCTCCAATCCGTTGTTGTCGCCCCAACAGAAGCGGCCGTTTCCCCAGACTCAGCGAGAAACGGCCGTTTCATCTACAATTTTATCTAATCGGTCTAGCCACACTAGATATAACCACATTTTCATACCATTGAGTACCGTTATATATATATCCTGAGTCTCCTATATTGGGGACTCCATCACCATCTGTATCACCTAGATATATTGCTATGTGTCCATATGTTTTAGCAGCACTGCTATTGTAAGATACATCACTTGGCTCAATTAGAAGAATATCTCCCGGCTGAGCAAGATTTAACCACTCATTATTAGATTTCCGGGTCGTGAGGTCTTTGCCAACTTCTCCTGGATTCTCCCATATCACCTGGTTCTGATTATGCAAGAATCGCGATAAGCCGTCTGCGTTACCTCGTTGCCAGTTTGTATCATAATAAGCATCATATAATGTTTGGTAAACATCAGACACGTAAGCTGCACACCATCCTCCTGCGCCAGAGGTCTTTTTTGCTCTTGCAACTACCATGTTACGAAGTTCGTTCTTTTTCTCTTTAATTCGTTGTTCGTTAGCATTGAGGACACCAGATAATCCTGTAATGTAGCCTCGTATCGTCGCTCTTTTCATAGCCTCGCGCCAACCGAAGGATGGATACATTGAAGATTTATAATCAGCAACGACTAAAGAATTTAGAGCCGTCCTAAGTTGTTGATTTTTCTGTTCAAGAGATTTTAATTCATTTATGGTTTGTTTTTCAGTTTCAGTGAGTAATGCTGCAAACCCAAAGAAGTCTCTGTATGTAATAGGATTATTCTCAACATATGAGTATCTATGTATGGTGTTGACATAGCTTATTTGACCACGATAGGTATCTTGTGATAACCAAACGGCCGTTACCGGATCATACTTCCGCGCATAGAACTCATACAGCCCCATATTCTCGTTCCACTCCTGGCCGGTGAAGGTGTAGTGGTTATGCGGGTCGGTGTGGTTGCCGGGGGCATGTTCTATTTCGCCGTAGGCTTCGTAGCGGTAATTGTGGTGGCTGTTACCGTTTTGTTTGGTCAGGCCGCTGGTGCTGCCCAGGCCGTCGTAATGGTACCAAACCATCTGCCCCTGCGTACCGATGGGGAAGTGGTGCATGGTGATAATTCGGTTGAGCGCGCCCCGGTAGAAGTTCTCATACTGCGGATTCCAGGTGTTGTACTCCGCCACCGGGTCCCAGCCGTCAAAGACGTATTCCACCCGTTTGGCGCCACCGCCACCCTCGTTGGGGTCATAGGTTTTGGC
Source organism: Anaerolineae bacterium (assembly GCA_019637635.1). Classification (GTDB taxonomy): domain Bacteria; phylum Chloroflexota; class Anaerolineae; order Promineifilales; family Promineifilaceae; genus CAADGU01. The sequence goes on along the minus strand of JAHBVI010000047.1, from coordinate 1,028 downwards.
CAACCGCCGCCCACCGCCATCATATTCCAGCGTCGTCATGCCCCGATCCACCCGGTTGCCCTGCTGGTTCATCTGGTAATCCTGGGCCGCAACCAGCCGGTTTTCCGGGTCATAAGCGTAATCCATCCCCTGAATTTGTGGGCCTTGCGGGCCGGGGAACTCTTTGTTGATGCGGTTGCCGTTGGCGTCATAACTAAAGGTTTGCGTCTGCAAATCGCCGCTAGTGCCATTGTTGGCTGCATCCCCATGGGCCAGCTTGGCCAGCAAGCTGTTGGTTATGCCATCGCTGTCAATGGAGCCATTAGCCCGATCCGACAACACCTGCTGGCGCATCGCCTCAATCGCCGCCGCTACCTCGCTCACACTGGGCGCCGGATTGCCCTCCAAAGCGGCAATCAAATCATCCGCCAACAGCAGCAGATTGGTCGCCGCACTGGCCGTGATATGCTTGCCCGCTTGCGCCGCTACCTCGTGGCGGAAGGCGTAGATGGTCTGGCCCACATTGTCCTGCCGTTTGGTGCCGGGCTGGCCGGGATGGGTGTCGCCAATAATTGTCAGCAGGCGGTTACTGTCGCTGTAGCTGTAAGTGAGATGCTGCTCGTCAAAGGGTTGGGGCGAACCGGCGTCATCATTGGTGTGCAGTTCCAGCCGGTTGCCCACCCGGTCATACACATACTCATTCCATACCCCTTCACTATCTTCGTCACGAATGAGGCGGCGCAGGCCATCATAGCCATAATCACTGGTGACCACGGTCGGATTGCGCCAGCTATATTCGGCCACCATCTGGGTGCGGTGGCCGACCTCGTTGTAGCTGTAGGTAAAGGCGCTGATGACCTGATTGGCCCCGCCCACCTGCCGGTTTACCAGCATCAACATCCGGTTAGCCTTGTCATAGGTGGCCTGGCTGATGGTGTTGTTGGGGTTGGCCGTGTGCGTCATCAAACCCACGCCATCGCGGGTGTAGCTGGTTACATTATCTTCGGGGTCGGTGACGGTGTGCAGCCAGTTGTTGGCGTAGTAGCCAT
>JAHBVI010000046.1 GCA_019637635.1 Anaerolineae bacterium | reverse complement strand
GTTGTATTCTGTCATGATGGCATGGTCGAGAGCATCCGTGATAACCGTTGGCCAGTAGAGGTCGTTGTAGAGGATGGTGGTGCTGGTGAGAGCACGGCCGTTAATCACCCGCAACTGATTCCCCAAAGCATCATACATATAAGTGGTGACAATATTGCTCTCGTTGGTGGGGGTGCCGCCGGTGTCGTTTTCAATGACATGTACCAAACGGCCCAGGTCATCATATTCGTAAGTGGTGCGGATGAGGTTGGCGTCTATAACGGCCGTGCGGTTGCCCAAAACGTCATATTCAATCTGGGTAACATTCTGTTCTGGATCAATCGTCTGGGTGATGCGGTCCAGGTTGTCATACACCATAGTGGTGACGTACCCCAGGCTGTTTGTGGTGCTGAGGACACGGCTGGCGGCATCAAAGGTGCGGGTGATGGTGATACCTTCCGCGCTGATAGTCACATAGGGCCGGTTAAGCGCATCGTACACGGTCTGCACGGTGTTGTCTTCCGCATCTGTCTGGCCCAGGCGCAGCCCCAGGGCATTGTACGTCACCACGGTGGGCACGGGGATGCCGTCTAGCCCACCCAGGTAGCGGGTAGTAGTAATCACCCGGCCTACATCATCAAAGCCGATGTCGCTCAGGTTGCCCATCGGGTCCTTCGAGCGGTAAGGGCGGTTCAGATTATCATAGTAGGTGACGGTACACAGGTTGGCGTCTGGTTTGGCTGGGGGGAAGAGGCAATCATCCTCTGTGGCAATTACCGTTACCCCATCCCAGGCAGCGACGGTGATAAACGGCCGATTTAAGCCATCGTAGACGGCCAACGTTTTCTGGCCCAGGGCGTTGGTGGTTACGGTCTGGTTGCCAACGGGGTCATATTCGTAGTGGGTGCAGATATTTTCCTTGTTACTGTTATTGGCAGCGAAGACACAATCTTGCGCGGGGTTATCCAGCGTAGCCGAATTCCAGTTCGCCACTGTGTATTCCACACGGCCGAGAATGTCGTAATACGTATGGGTCATCTGGCCCAATGTATCGGTGACGACGGTGGTGTTGCCTGCTTCGTCATAGGCATAGAGGGTGCAGATGTTGCTGTCTCGTTCGGTGGGTAAATTCAGACACCCACTCAATGTTATCTGCCCATCCCAATTAAGGATGATTCCTTCTAAACGATTCAAGGGGTCATAGAAGAAACGGCTCATATGGCCGACGGTATCGGTCATAATGGTGTTGTTACCGGCCGGGTCATAGCCAAAGAGGGTGCAGATATCACCATCCCGATCTGTAGGCAATGCCAGACAATCGGGTAAATCCTCCATGGTGGCAATAGCGCCCGTCCAATTCTTGACGATACCGGCTACCTGCCCTTGCCTGTCGTAGAAGGTGCGCTCTACCCGCCCCAGGCTGTCGGTGGTGGCCACAACCCGCCCCAGCGGGTCGTACGTCGTCAGGTTGCAGATGTTGTATTCGGGATGGGGAGCGGCAAACTGGCACAAGGGTAGGGTGGTAGTGAAGTTGATGACGTGGGTGATGACACGGCCGTACTCATCATAGAAGAATCGCTCTACCTGCCCTACAGTATTGGTGATGGCAATCCGGTTGCCCGTGCCATCGTAGCCATAGGCGGTGACGATATTGTATTTGTCCAGATAGTTTTGCGCCGGTTCGGTGGGATGCACGTTTTCAATGACCCGGATCAGGTTATCACCGCCATCGTACTCGTTCACCGTTACCTGGCCCATGGTATCCGTGGTGGTGATGAGGCGCCCTATCCCATCGTATTCAAAATGAGTGGTGTGTTCCAGAGCATCAGTTATCACCGTCATCTGCCCCAGTTCATCATAGCCAAATTCCGTTGTCACTTCATTCTCGTCGGTGACGCTGGTACGCTGACCGTAATCGTTATAGGCGTAGAGGACGGTGTCGCTAAAATGATTGGTTTGGGTGATGAGCAACAGCCCTTGTGGATCGTAGTCATATAGGGTCACATCACCGCGCCAGCCTTCACGTTGTGTCCAGTTGTACTGGTCGTTGTAGGCCAGACTCATGGTGTTAGTGAATGAATCCGTAATGAGTGTCGTCAGGCCTATGGGTGTCTTTTCGTAATAGGTGGGATTGCCATTCTGGTCCTGGAAGTAGGTGCGGTTATAGTGGGCATCCAGGCTGTAAAGCTCCAACTCAAACTTGTTGATGGGGGCAGTGCGGCTGATGACCTCCACCCGGCCGATGAGCAGGTCTTGCTGGTCATAAATGTGGATGGTTTCGTGCCCCAGACTGTCGGTGATGACGCGACGGCCGTCATCCAGATAGGCAATGGACAGATCCTGCCCGCGAAATGTCTGGGTTATGGCCCGGCCAAAATCATCGAAACCGGTCTGTTCCACCGTGCGCCCATCCGGGTCCAGGATGTGGGAAAGGAGATACTGCTCGGCGCCGACCAGGGTATATTCGTATTGCCACACCTGGTTGCGGGTATCGGTAATGGTGGACAAGTGGCCTAACTCATTGTAGCCAAAAGCAGTTGTCCGGCTGATAGGATCACTGACGGAAGCCAGACGGCCGTCAGGATGGTAAGTAAAGTCCAGGAAACGGCCGCTGATGGGTTCCCGCACCTGTTCTAACTGACCCTGGGGATTGTATTCAAACGCAACGGTCAAACCTTTGGCATCGCGCTGGCTGAGCAGACGCCCCGTATCACTGAAGACATAGGTGAGCTGGTTTCGCACCGTCATGGTATAGAGATACCGGTCGGGCGCAATCTCGCCACGAGTGAGTGTGGCATGGATGCCAGGCGCGGGGCGGAATTGATCCGCCTGTACAACCCAGAAGTTAAGCGGTGTACCGTGTGGCGCACGCACGAAGACGGTGCGTTCGGCCGTGTGCATCCGCGACAAATCCAGAGTCATCTGGTAATTGTGCGTCCAACCGGCGCCCAAGGTGCTGCTTATCACTGGAAAACCGGGATTGATGCCCGTATTGATGCTGTTGTACGTCCAGGTAAATTCCAATGGTGTGCCCACCGTTGGTATACGCGGTGTGCTTTGTCGGTAGGTGTAATTGCCATTACCGGTTACGATGGGGCCACCTACCTCGGCACAGGTATCTTCCGTATGGAAAGGGCAATCCCTGGTGACGATGTGATACTGGTTAAATACGCCATTGCAATCAATAATCTGGCTTAACTCCAGACCCAGGAATGGCAAATGGCGGCAACTGACGCGAAAACCGGTGACAACCTGATTAACTAACGGGGCGCCATCACTGGCCCGGACACCTATACGCCATCGCCCCGTTGCCGATTGGGTAGGTTGAATGTCGCCAAAGTGGAAAACATAGTCTGTTGGTTGGGCAATCCCATTGATGGTCGTCTCTTTGAGATCAAATATCAAGCTGCGATCATCTCCATCTAAAGGAGCGACAGTGGATACATCACTGAGGTCCAGGGTCAGGTCACGTGCTACGCCCAAACCGTCATTGTGTGCGGTCACCTCCACATAAAAGTCACCCGTTTTATCTGGCTGTGTATGGGTAAATTCAAGCCGGACGAAGGGTTGGGGATAAACAACAATAACACGAGAGACCATTTCCTTCTGCGCGGGTACACCATCCAATATATAGCTCATGTGGGCTCTGACATAATACCACGCCCCACCAGGGTCTGTAATTCCCAGTTCCCCAGGGATAAGCAGCCAACGGCCGGTTAAAGATAGGTTTGACGAATTCAAATCTCCTAATGCGGTGGGCACAGTCGGTGTGATAGCAAAACCGTTCTCAATGATATTGCCTTGTAGATCCGTAACCTCAATATCTACGGTTACGTCTGAAATCACATGAGTGTAGGGATAAACGTTCGCCTCTAAATTTAATTCGGCAAAAAACGCCTGCCGTTCCAGCGTCGCATACCCGCTTAATGTGAATATCGCGTCCTCATCGTCATTCTCGGAAAGAGAAATAGAAGGTCCATTATCTGTAATAAATTCGGGCGGGTTACCGATGTAATTGCCGATGACACTATTGCTTTCCTCATCAAACGACCACTGCCAGATACCAGGCAAACCTGGAGTGCAATGTTTTATTGTGCTGTTGTGAGTGCTGTAGGATAGGATGCCGTTGCTTGTTTCATAAGTAGCGCTCACGTCAAAACGACCAGAATCTGCCACTTCAGAGCCTGAACTGCTGGTTTCTAATACACCGGTGAAAGCAGAGCCAGGTGGGAGGTCGCCAATATTCACAGATGACGTTCCGTTGGGAGCGTAATTGAAGGCCACACCGCCATGATTGGGCGTCAAAACCACATTCTCCATCGGGACTTCGCTCAGGTTTGCTACCATGAAGGGAACATCATCTCCGGGGCAGAATAAGGCATAACTCACAAACAGTAACGGTTTTGGCACCTCAGCATGATAGGAGATGACTACGGTAATTGCATAGGTGTCTTGAATCTCTGTTTCCACCACAGTCCAACTGTAATCGAAGGGATCGCTATTCAGCCGCACCTGTACCCGATTATTGTTTTGCCCTGGTGCCGGTATGCCTGGCTGCACGGCCGTCACGCCTGTTCCCCGGTGGAAACCACCCGCCATAACCGTATAACTGTATTCACCCGGCGACAATCCCTCCAGAATGGCCTGGCCGCTAGCATTTGTGGTAATGGACTGGGTATCGTATATGGTTTCCGGGCCATTAGAGCCGTTAATGATACGGCCGTTTTCATTGATAACTGTGACTTCCGCACCACTGATTGGTAAATCCAATTCGTCTACAATCACAAACTCCACAGTGCCGGTTGTCGTGTCTAAAACATTGATGGTTGTGGCTAACCACGCCGGGGCAACATGATCAGCCGTCACCGTAATATATTTATAATAGGGCGGACTTCCCGCTTCTGACGTAGGAGGGTGCATAAACAGGGTCACCGACATCGCTTCGCCTGGGGCCAGTACCGAAATTTCGGGAGGCAAGGCGCTGGAAATCCAGGGAACATCCAGGGGTGTCTCCACGGCAAAGTCTTCGGCATAGCCTGGCCCTTCATTACGTACCTGGACGTGGAAGGCGGTTGTTTCACCAGCTGTGACATTTAAGAGAGCCTGATTTGGAACAAAGACTAGTCCCGGCAATGCCAATAAATAGGGAGAGGGCGCAAAAAGGGTTGTACCTGTGTTAGCAGAGAACGTGCCGGTGACCATACGGTGCCCGGCTGCACCTACTGTGTAGGTGTATGTACCCACTTCCATTTGAGACAGAGTTGTTTGCCCTTCACTATTCGTGGTAGCAAAACGGGTAAAATACTGAGGCGGTTTGTTTTCACCATCTACCGAAAACACACTGGCATCGTGCTTCTCAAGCAAAATTTGGGCACCAGCGACCGGGTTCTCCAACGTATTGGTCACCGCAGCGTTAAATGTCACCAGTTCAGGGTGAACGTAAACCCGCAGGTAAAAGGGCCTGGATGCCGCCCGGCTGTCTTGGGGGGCTTCAAAACCGATGATGTCGTAGTAATTACCTATCTGCACACCAGGGGTTAAAGCAGCTGTAACCGTAAAGGTTACCCAAGCCCCAGGAGCCAGGTCATCCGTGATCACGGATGGCGTGATGGCAAGCCAGGGGTAGTTCACGGCCGTCTCTGCTGGATTTGTCATCACCGCCAGACCTCCAACCAAAACATCTGTGCCGGTATTTGTCGCCGTGATCAGCAGCGAGGCCGTCGTTTCGGGCGACATGGAGAGCAAAGCGGCGCCGCTGGGCGTGCCACCGGTCGCCGGTTGCAGCGTGATGCGCGGCATTGGCGGCAGTACGATGGTTATGACGCTGCTATTATTATTGGCCGCATTAGGGTCTAACTGGCTCATATGTCCGGTCATCTGGTTGTTGAGGATAAGACCGGACGGCGCCGTTGGTGTGACTATTGCCTGCAAGTTGATGTGGTAAGTGGCCTGAGGCGCCAATGTGCCGATGCCAAAAACAATAACACCTGTTTGGGGATCATAACTGGTGTTGTAGGCTGGATGGGAGCTGCTGACAAATGTCATGGAAACAGGTAAGGTATCTGTAACCACCACCCCGGTGGCTGCCTGCCCTCCCTGATTGGCGACGGTAATATTGTAATTGATGGCCTGTCCGGCCAGCACCGTGGCTGGGCCAGATTTGTTTACAGACAGGTCTGGGCCAGGCAGCGACGGGGCAATGGTCGTGGTATGCACAGCCTGGTTGTTGAGCGTACTTATTTCAGCCTGTGAAGTGGCCCCCTCTATGACGTTGACCAGGTCGCCGGTGGCCTGCACGCCAACCAGAAGCTGCAGAGAAAATGTTTCAGAAATGGTCGGCGGCAAGTACCCGATTGTCCATATAACTGTATGGCTGCTTTCATCGTAGACAAAGGGATAAGAGGCTGTTTGGGTGACGAAGGTGGCGGCGGCCGGTAAGGTATCCGTAACTACTACGCTTGTAGCAGCTGCTGGCTGCCCTGGTTGGCGATGGTAATATCATATATCACATGCGCACCAGCATTTGGGTTTGCTGGGCCTGCCTGGTTGACAATCAGATCCGCCAGATCTGGTTCGATAGTGACGATGGTTGTCGCTGTGATAATATTGATCGTATTGCTGGCGGTGACAACGGCCGTGTAGCTGCCAGGCTCAGCATAGACACGGACAGCATTAGCACCACTGCCCAAAGCGCTATCACCAAAATCCCAGGCATAGGTAATATTACTGCCGCCAGTAGTAGTGGCAGTGAAATGGACGGCCGTATCAGCAATGGACGGGCTGCTGTTAGCGGCCGCAAGGCCAGTAATAGGCACCTCAGTAATTGTAACCGGCGTCGTCGTTGTCACCGTGTTAAAGGCGTTGGTGGCAGTGACAACGGCCGTGTAGACACCTATTGTAGTATAGGTATGGGTCACTATCTCGCCTACTTGAGTGACACCATCCCCGAAGTCCCAAAGGTAAGAAACCAAATGCCCTGATGTGACAGTAGCGGTAAAGGTTGTCATTTCAGCAAACAGGGACGGGCTGTCATTGACCGCCGTTAAGCCAGCAATAGGCTCGTCTACCAGAATAGTGGTGGTAGCCGTCATCTGACTGACGCTGTTGCTGGCGGTAACGACGGCCGTGTAGCTGCCGAGGGCAGCATAGGTATGGGTAGCCGTGATGCCGACTGAGGTGGGGTTGCCATCGCCGAAGTTCCAGGTATAGGAGGCACCACTGCCATGTTCAAGTGTGGCGGTGAAGGAAGTGTTGTTACCAGTGAGCGTAGGGCTGTTGTTGACGGCCGTCAGACCACTCACAGCAATAATGCCACGGGAGGCTACATTGGTATTGGCAGCAGGGCGATTCACTCCTAACCAGATATCACCGTTCGTTGTTTCCAGAATATCATTAACAATATCGTTGCTAATGTCCGGATAAGTAATATGTAACCAATCCTGATTATCAGCGGAAAGGAGATCAACTCCTAGACCTTGAAAACCAATCCACTTTTGTCCTAAAGCATCAACGGTAATAGACCAGACAGACTCCGCGTCAGTAAGCCCTTCCTCTCCTTCTGGTGCTTCAGCGTAGTGGGTCCAATTACCTGCCGTGGAGAGGACGCTAATACCAATACCGGGCCGGGTTACCCACATCTCGCCAGTGGGGGCGAAGGCAACATCTTGGACTGTCCCTGTCAAGTGATATGTCCATGACAGGTTGGTATCTAGCTCACAGATTCCGTTATTCGTACCAAACCATACAGAGCCATTGTCAGCAATGGCGATCTGATGGATGGTGTTGTCGCAAATCTGATTATTGCCCGCACCCTCTCGCTGATAAGGAGTCCATCCACCATTGGTGGGATTATAGAGACGCGCCCCGACATCTCCCGTACCGAACCAGACAAGCTCCTCTTGAACCGCCACACTGTTTATATTATTTGAGTCAAGATCAAGACCAGTGCCATTACCAAAATATTGCCAACTTTCATAGACATCATCACGTCTGGCTGCGCCGGCATCGGTAGCTACCCATAGATTGCCGTCTTCATCTACGGCTATTTCTCGAATTTCGGAAGCTGAACTGGCAAAAGTGATCGGTGTAAATTCATTGTCTTCCCAATAGCTGATGGCCACACTACCCGCATATGTGCTTCTACCACCACCCAGCCAGACACGGCCGTCTGGTTCACTTGCCAGAGCCGTTACTGCAAAAGTAAACCCACTAATTGCGTGATTTGACCAGACAATATTGATATTATCCAGACCATCCATCATCGGCGCGGCCGGCACGGAAAACAACAGGCTCTCTTGACCGGCCGGCATCAGATTTCCGGGTGGGTCACTCGCCGCGCCATTGTTGGCCAGCGCCGGATCAGTTTGCGAACTGAACAAAGTCAAAAGCCCCAGCAGTGCGCAGCCGCTCAGGAAGATACTGATAAGATTGGCCTGTACTTTTTGCCAGTAAACGGCCGTTTTGTGTGGTGTGTTTTGTTTCATCGTAAAATACCTTCGTGCCGGTCATCAATTAGAGATAGCGTCTGTTGTCAGTAAGGTCTTGTTTCCAGCTTTGATTGTCTGGCTTATTTGAATCGCCAGGTCTGTCCATTGGTAAACAAAATCAGCACGTCATCGCTGCTGTCATAGATCAGGGTGTGGTAGATACCTGCTGGAGCAGTAGGAATGGCATTGGTGTTGCTCCAGGCACTTTCCTGGTAACTCCAGGTATCATCCAAAATGGTATCGCCGCCAGCCGTTACCCCGCCAACCAGTACCAGGCGTAGTTGGATGGGGTCGTAAACCAGGCTATGTCCCTGACGTGCTGCCGGGCCGGTACTCAATTGCGTCCAGCTGTTGTTTACTGGGTTGAATGACCAGGTATCGGAGAGGAATTCCCCAGAGGCATTCCGACCACCAAAGAGTAGGAATGTGTTGTTTGGTAGGTAAAAAGCTATGGCGTGAAAGGAACGGGCTGACGGGGATTGACCGGATACCGTTACCTGCGTCCAGTTGCTACCATCATATCGCCAGACATCGTTATAGTATGTTTCCCCATTGCGGCCGCCAAAGAGATAGATTTTCTGTGTGCCCGGATCATACACCAGTCGGTGTTCGGTTCGCGCTGACGGTGAGTTAGTGGGGGTTTGTAACACCCAGTTTGACCCGTTGTAACTCCAGGTTTGTGCCAATGCCTCGTCAGCGGCATTGCTGCCGCCAAAAAGTACCATGGCCTCGTGCCCACTGTCATAGGCCATGGCCGCGCCATATACAGCCTGCGGTTTTTGAGCAGTTGTAATCTGGGCCCAATCTACCCCGTTAAATTCCCAGGTGTCGCTTTCATAGGGCCAACCTGTCTGGTTGCCGCCGAAAAGCACGGTGACGTTACGGTCCTCGTCGAAGGCCATGGCATATTCGCCGCTGACGGTTGGCGTCAGGGAAATGGTAGAAACCAATTGCCAACTGCGAAGTGGTGTAAAGAGAGCCGCGTACAAATCCCAGCCTCCTTCCCTGTTATCTTGCCAGGCGGTGAGATAACGGTTGTCCCCTCCATAGGCCAGAACGGCGTTTTGTTGATTCTCGCTGGTCTCTAGAACGACAATGGCACCATCTGCTGGATAGCCATACTCATCTATGAGGCGTGCATATAAATCTCGCTGCACACTGCCGCTGCCTATTTCCCGCTGCCAGCTAACGAGCATCCCTTCCTCATTGGCCCCCAGGCGTGGATAAGCGTCAGCCAAAACACCTGTAGTGAGGGCTGTGGCGCTACCAGCCAGTGTACCATTTGGCAAGACGCCCCGACTGTAAATATCTCCCGACTGCTGCCAGACAACGATGTATTGGTGGCTGTCGGCCCGGTAGGCGACATCGGAAGCAGCATTGCTGGCAAAGGTGGTGCTGATTTGCAAATTGTCTGGCAGGACCGTGCCACTTCCTGTCAAGCGACGGCCGTATGTCCGGTAAAATCCAATCGTATTGGAAGCTTCCCACACGACCAGATACTGGTCACTTTCCGTATTATAAGCGCCTGCCGCATCCACCTCGACATCGGATAAATTGGCTATCTGGATGTAGCTACCGACACTACCCGTTGTTGACACATGCCGCGCCCACACATCCCAATTATTGCTGCTGACTTGCGCTTCCCATAACACCAGGAACTGATTGCTGCTGCTGTTATGGACAACATCCGTGGGTGATTCTTTGTAGGCACTGAATTGAACATAGTTGGCGATGGGAAAGGCGGTTGTAGCAAAGGTACCATCTCGATTCAGAACACGGCCGTAGACATCATAAGTGGTATTCTTTTCATCCACATAATGCTGCCAGGCAATCAGGTATTCGTTGGCTCCATAGGCCACCTGTGGCGTTGTCTGGTGCGTGTCTGCGGTCGCATCCACACTCAGATTGTTTCCAATGAGTGAACCATTGCTATCCACCCGCTGGCCATAGATATCCCAATCTTTACCACTGCGATAATCCTGCCACACAACCAAATACTCGTCGTCGTCCGGGTTGTAAGCAATTTGCGGTTTTTCCTGGTCACCCGGCGCAGGATGTGCCATGCCGACTCCTCCCCAACTACCATCGGCTAGGCGCAATCGATTGAAAATATCCTGGTTGCCATTCCGTTCATCGTACCAGGTGATCAGGTATGCGCCATTACTGTTTTGCGCTAGCACAGGCCGGTTCTGGTTGGCATCTACCGCTTCTATAACAAAGCTGCTTCCTGTTAACAAACCGTCACTGTCAATTCGGTGCGCATATAGATCATAGCCAGCGCTGCTACCGGTGTTTTGCTGCCAGACCGCTAATGCACCGCCCGTAGCAGCATCTTCAGCCAGACGCGGTATGCTTTCTTCCACCGCTGCATTGGCGATGATAAAGTTATTGCCATCGAGTGTGCCGTCTGGCTGTATCAACTGGGCATAGATATCGTAGTTGCTGACGCCATTATTCCGGTTATCGCGCCAGATAGCCATGTACTGGTCAGCCCCATTCAGATAGATAAGATCAGGGTCGCGCTCCTGTCCATTGCCATCACCGATGTCTATGACGGCTCCCAATAAGGTGCCATCTCCATCCAGGCGACGGCCTTCGACCAGCTGGACACTGCCGCCTGCGTGCCGCCGCCAGACGATCAGGTATTCGTCAGCGTCTGGGTTATAGGCGCCGGCAGCGTTTTCCTCGTGCCAGCTTGTCTGTGAGGTAATTTGGAAGGCGCTGCCTATATTGCCATCGGCGGCGACATGTCGCCCCCAAACATCCCAATAAGAACCTTTCTCCTGCCACAAAACCAGAAATTGGTTGCTGGACGTATTGAAAACTACGTCCGTCGGATGCTCTAGCTTGGAAATGTTGGTGGCGATAGGCAGGGTATTGGTGACAATTGTGCCCGTACTAGAGATTACAGCCGCTCGCACATCATAGTAGGTGGTCGAGTGATGGTGTCGCCAGGCGACCAGGTAAACGTCATCACCGTAAGCCAAGCGCGGATTACTTTGCTGGTAATTACCACTGAAGACGACAAAGTTCTCGTCCAGTAAAGCGCCCTGGCCACTGACGCGCTGGCCGTAGATATCCCAGTTACCGTTGCGATAATCTTGCCATACCAGTAAAAATTCATCCTGGTCAGGGTTATAAGTGACTTCGGGTGCGCTCTGGTTGTTGGCCGGGGCCGTTTGTTCCAGGCGAATCAGGTTGCTGATGAGAGGGTCAATAAGAATAGGATACGCAGCTGCCGTCAACCACTCCTCCGAAAAGGTAAAATGGAGCTGGTATTGATTCACTCCCGTTCCGGTGGCTAACGGTTCATAGGCTACTTGTGCCCATTGCCTATTGCCGGCCGCGTCAATAGCCACCGCTCGGCTGTACTGAATGGCGGGAATATATTCACCATTTCCGCCTGTTACCTGGAAGACAATATCCGCGCCTGTTTGTGTTAATGTGAGAGGCGTTTCGGCCAGGATGGTCAAGACCAACTCTCCAGGCGTCTCTAGCGGTTTCTCTAGCCGCCACTGCTGCTCAATGCCAGCGTCGCGGGCGACAAACTCTTCTAACAGGTGTGGTGCACGCTCCGCATGAGCGATATTGCCATCCGACTCATAAACAGGCGTATTCTCCAGGGGGATTGTCCGGCCCCCCACTGTGATTTGCGCCAGTTCAATATTCAGGAGTAAAGGGGTTGCGGACACGGCCGTGTCCGTCATGCGTTGGCTGGTGCTTACATTGAAGAATGAACCATCTTCCCCTACCAGGGCCATGAATTGCAGTTGCCCGGCATGGATGGTGGCTTCATGTGACGGCTGTTGGATGAACGGTCGTCCGGCAGCGTCTACCTGGAAAACGTTGCGGGATTGTTCGATCACGGCCGTTGGGTCGAAAGGAATTTCGGTCACATCTCCAAGTCGCGTCTGCCCCGCTAATTGCCACGAGCTGTCGATTGTTTCCGTGGGTGTTAATGTCGGTGTTCCGGTCACGGCTGTTCTGTCTTCGGCTACCCTTTCCACAACTGTGCTAGGCCCTGCACCTTCTACACTCTGTCCTTTGTTCTCCGGTGGGACAGGTGCAGAATTGGCCGGCGCAGGCTCCACTGGGTCGGTAACGCTTTCTAATTCGGCCGTTGCCGGTGAGATTTGAGAGCTTTTGGCCGGCGTCAGCGAATGGCGGCTAACGGTCATGGCCAGCACAACCGAAATGACCAATACCAACGCAGAAACAAGCAGTAGGCTGAAAAGACGGGAGGGGGTTCTTCTTGGCCTACTTTCGGGATACGTGTAAAAAAGACCCACTTTTGATAGCAAGATCACTCCCAAGCAATTGTTTCTACGGCCTGCTGTAAATCCTGTTGTGTACCCTTCACATATAACATTGTCGTATCCAACGAATCGTGGCCCATAATCTGAGCCAATCGGTGCAAGGGCACCCTTTCGGCCATCCGATAACCAAAGCGATGGCGTAAGTCATGCGCCCGAAGATTCTCAACACCGGCCCGGTCAGCATACTTGGCAATTAAAAAGCTGATGCCCCTGGGGGTTAACCTGGTCTGTGTCCGCTGTGACACAAAGACGTAAGGCCCCATTTCACCATCAGTCTCCCTATCTTCTTCGTACTTCTCCAAAGCTCTACGAACGGTGACATTTAAGGGCACTTCACGATACTTGTTTCGTTTTCCCCAGATATGCAGAAAGCCGCTCCGCTTACGCCGCACAACGTGTTCCCATTTCAGATGACAGACTTCACTGACCCTCAGACCCGTATGGAGCATCAGGGTTATCAAGGTCAGGTCTCGTAGATTGCCGCTGTTGCTCACGGCCGTTATTAAAGCCTCTTCTTCAGCATCCGATAAATGTCGCAGCGGCTGTGATGTTTGGGCCACCAACTTTACCGGCCGGGTTGGGTCATGTGGTATCAGATTCATATCTGTGGCCCAACAGAAGTATCGTTTGAGACTGACCAGGTAACGGTTGACTGTATTGGGTTTCCGTTTCAAGTCATGCTGCAAATAATCCCGATAGCGGGTCACCGTCGGAGTAGTCACTCGTTCAGACGAAAAAACGGCTTCTGTCTTGTCATCACGCCAGGTTTGTTCGCACCAGGCCATAAACAACTTCAAGTCACTGACATAATTGCGAATCGTAGCCGGACGCAGGTCAAGCACATCGGTTAGATAGCGTTCGTAGGTTATTAACAACTGATGGGCTGCTGGTGAAACCGTTGTTTTTGCCATTCGTTTTGTCATGTTTGCCAACGCTCAGAACAATAGCAGATGTAATTTTGACACCTTATTCCAACCATTAGCAGATGTAATGGTGGTCTATTGGCGATAAATACATCTGCTATTGTCAATTAGACGCAGTTATCTCTCTTCGGTATGATTTGCCCTCTATTCCACCCAGGAGGCAAACATATCTGATGACGGCCCTTGACCGTACTGCTTACCCCCGATTCAAAGAACCGTATACGGCAACAGAGTTAGATCTTCTCTACACACCAACGCTAGAGGAAATCACCCTCGTCAAGGGGAACGCCTACAGCGATTCCCAGCAGCTAACCATGATAGTCTTGCCCAAGTGCTGCCAATCACTGGGTTACATTCCGCGCATGAAAACAATTCCGGCCCAGGTAGTGCAGCATCTTCGTTCCCATCTTGGCGTGCAAGCGGATGTGCCGCTGACCTTTGCCCACACCAATCTGACCCGTGCCCGCCAGACCATTCGCGCTTATCTGGCTGTGCGACGCTATTCGCAAGGCGGCCATGAACTGGTAACATCGACCGTGACCGAGGCGGCACAGACCAGAAGCGATCCGGCTGACCTGATCAACCTGGCGATAGAGGTGCTGGTGCAACAGCGGTATCAGTTGCCCGCCTTTAGTGCCCTGGATCGCCAGGTGAATCATGTACGTGAACAGGTTCACCAACAATTGTACGCCCAAATCAACGCCCGGCTTACAGACCCGCAGCGACAGCAGTTAGACGCCTTGCTTCGGGTGGGTCAGGAGGCAAAACGGACACCGTTCACCCAATTGAAAGCCTTTCCGCAGAAGGCAACCTTGTCTCATCTGCGTGATTGGGAAAATCGTCTGGCCTGGCTAGAAAGTATCCTTGATGCACCCACCTTACTGGTCGGCATCGCCAACAGCAAAATCAAGCAATTTGCCGCTCACGCTTATGCTCTGGAAGTGGGGGATATGCTGGATGTTAAAGAGGATGCCAAACGCTACACGCTCTTGCTCTGTCTATTGTACCAGATGCAGATACAGACCCGTGATCAACTCGTAACCATGTTCCTCAAACGTCTGCGCCGCATTCACAACGCCGGCCGTGACAGACTACGCGCTCTGCAAGATAAGCACCGTGCCCTGACCGAAAACATGGTAGAGACCCTACATGACATTGTGGATAAGGCCCCCGAACTAGAAGAAGATGCCGCCCTCGGCCGCCATGTGCGCGAGGTACTGGCTGTTCACGGTGGCGTGGCCAAGTTGACCTCCGATTACCAGTTGGTATCGGCTTATCACGACGACAATTACCTGCCCCTGCTGTGGGATTACTACCACAGCCACCGGCAGGCGCTATTTCGCCTTGCCCACCAACTCCAGATTCAGGCCGCTACTCAGGATAAGCTGGTACTGGATGCGCTCCACTTTATTCAGCGACAGCAACATCAGACGCGCGATTACTGGCCAGACGAGATTTCTCTGGCTTTCGCCAGCGGCCGCTGGGTCAACCAAATTCGGACGACCCATCAAGGTGTGCCGGTACTGGATAGACGGATGTTGGAAATGTGCGTCTTTACCTATGTGGCCAACCACCTGCGCAGCGGTGACTTGTATGTGGCCGGCTCGGAAGAATATGCCGATTATCGCGCCCAACTACTGCCCTGGGCCGAATGCGAAACACGATTGGCTGCCTATTGTGAAGTGGTTGGCCTGTCGGCAATGGCCGTTGGCTTCGCCGAGCAATTGCGCCAGCAGTTGACCGATTTAGCCCGGCGAGTAGACGATGGTTTTCCTGAAAACAGTGACTTGAGTTTCGATAGGGATGGTAGGCCACACCTCAAGCGGGTGGTCAAGCAGCCCTTACCGGAAGGAACAGAAGCCCTCCAGGAGGCGATCCGCGAGCGGATGCCAGAGCGCCATTTGCTAGACATCCTCAAGCACGTTCATTACTGGGTCAACTACACCGCCCACTTTGGCCCGCCGGCCGGCACCGAACCCAAGCTCGCCGATGCTGTTTCTCGCTATTTGATGACCCTTTTCGCCTACGGCTGTAACATTGGCCCGGCCCAACTGGCCCGCCATGCACGTGGCTTGGTGAGTTTACGCACCTTGAAGCGGCTCAATGATCAGCATATCAACACGGCCAAATTGGAGGTAGCCACCAGGGCCATTATCAACGAATACGCCCGTTTTCAATTACCGTTCTTCTGGGGCAGTGGTAAAGCAGTCATCACCGATGGTACCCAATTTGAGCTGCGTGAAAATAGCTTACTGGCCGAACGGCACATTCGTTATGGCGGCTACGGTGGAATTGCCTACCACCACATCTCTGATACCTACATTGCTCTCTTCAGTCACTTCATTGCCTGCGGCGTCTGGGAAGCAGTCTACATCATGGATGGTTTGCTCAAGAACGAATCCGATATCCAGCCAGATACGGTCCATGCCGATACGCAGGGGCAATCTGAACCGGTCTTTGGCCTGGCTCACTTGTTGGGTATCCAGCTCATGCCCCGGATGCGCACCTGGAATGAAGTCGCCTTTTACCGGCCGGACAGGGAAGAGATTTACCAGCACATTGATTCCTTCTTCACGCGCACGATTGATTGGTCGCTGATTGAAACCCACTGGCCAGACCTGATGCAGGTCATCTTATCCATCCAGGCCAGCACTGTCCTCCCTTCAACCCTCATGCAACGTCTGGGTTCTCATAGCCGCCAAAGCAAACTGTATCAGGCCTTTGCCGAGGTCGGCCGGGCTATCCGTACGCTTTTCCTGTTGGAATACATCTCCAACACCCCCTTGAGAGAACACATTGTGGCTGAGACCACCAAAATCGAAGCATACAACAGCTTTATTGATTGGATTCACTTCGGTGGCGATGGCACGATTACCGCCGGTGATCCCGTTGAACAAGAGAAGCGCATCAAGTACCTGAACCTGATAGCTAATGCTGTCATGTTACAAAACGTGGCTGACATGACCGAGGTGCTGCACCAGTTAGCCCAGGAGGGATTTCAAATTACGCGAGCAATGGTCTCCCGCCTCAGTCCCTACCTGACGGAGCACATCAAGCGATTTGGGGAGTATGTCCTGGACATGGAGGTGCGACCAGAGCCGCTTCGACCTGACGTGGAGTTCCTCACAGGCTGAGAAAGTGGGTCTTTTTTACACGTATCCCGAAAGTACACCTTCTTCCAAGCATGGGTAATACTCCTCGCAGGAGTGATGGCCAGAATTGGGAGAGTGCGTTACGTATCTTTTAATTGTTGAGAAATCTCACACTGACCGGGCGCGACCTAGTTTCTGGCATTTCTCCAGGCATTCACATTAAGCGATTTGTTGATGGTAGATACAAACAAGCAACCACAGATCACTTGTCTTGATCTGATCCACCTTTCTTCAATGACATCCTTTGCTTCTTATGTTAAAAACAATATTGCTAAAGAGGTGTGGCAACCTGGCTCAAGGTGGCTCCCTTAAAGCACAATTACCCACCACAAAGACCAGTACATTAAGATATTCTTAACGCTGACGCAATTATAGTCAGTGGTATTATTTTGGGCAAATTAATTGTACCAACGTACTGGTGTACTGGGGGATTTGCCCTCTGGACCGAAACGAGTAGGGGCTTATTCAAGATTTTACTGAGGCAGCACTGGCTGAAGGGCAAAAGTTTCAGGCGAGGATGATTGATTTGACTGCCCTAATTATGTTGGCTTATCGGCTCGCCCTATGCACCAGCAAATTTTATTGGGAGACAAGAGGCACGGCCGTGGGCCGATTTCCCTTTTTATTTATACTCGTGATAACGTATCTTATTACGAGTATAGGGTATAATGGGGTGCATGAAGAAAGGTTACAAGCACAACAAGACCCTCCCCTGCTCCAAGCGAGACATTCCGGCTGCCCTACCCTTCACCAACATGGAAATGTTTCTGCGGGAAGTAGGGATTAACAGTGAACGCACTGAACGCGCTTATCGCGCCGGGTTGCGTGCTTTTGCCGATTGGTTGCAGGTAAACGGCCGTCACGACTTTGAATTAGACACAGAATGGCCCCTCTCCCCTACCCCACTGCAAACGGCCGATGTGCTGGAGTTCCGTAGTTGGTTATTGAGTAATCGATCCCAATCCACTACCACAACTTACCTGGCAGCCGTGACGAGTTATCTCCACTTTCTGGACGGCATAGATAAATGCCCGACCGGGGTGCAGTTGGGTAAACTGGCGCAGCAACGACGACGGCGGCGCAGCGAACGCAGCCAGGCGGCGACGGTGGTGGACAAGGATGAGGCGCGACAGGGAATGCCGGCCATTGTCGCTTACTATGACAATCTACCCCTGCCGGCGACCAACGACAGATATAACCGGCGCTTGTCGTTGTTACGTGATCGGGCTTTGGTCAATGTCTTGTATTCGACGGCCGCTCGCCTGTCCGAGGTGCTGGCGCTCAATCGGTCGCAGGTGGGACACGGCCGTGCCCAAACCGCCACCATTATCGGCAAAGGGGGCCGGGCGCGTACGCTACACCTGATGCCTTACGCTCAAGCCGCTATTCAAGCCTACCTGGCGGCGCGAATAGACAATAATCCGGCCTTGTTTGTGGCTCACAGTCGCAATGCGCGAAACGGCCGTCTCAATCAATCCGGGGCGCATAACGTGGTAAAAAAAGCGGTTGTGGCCCAAAGGTTAGACCCTTCTCTCTCGGCCCACGACTTTCGCCATTATCGCGCCACCCAACTCTTGCGGGATGGGATGCCGTTGGAGGTGGTACAGGAGTTGTTAGGCCACGCCGATGTCTCCACCACCCGCGGCATATACGCGCCGGTGTTAGGTGTGCAAGTGGTCAGAGAGTGGCTGGACAACATGGATAGAATACCGGTGGCGGTAAATGAATCAGCGCGTTGAATCAACACAGGATCAGGCCAGGCATGAGGCGTGTCCTGGAGCGTCTTTTCAAAAAAAAGCGAATTTGATTTGTTAGCCGGCCGAGAAACTGTTTATTGGTGCTGGTCATCCACGAAACGGCCGTCCTCTCCTGTTACCGGCAGATAAGGACATTACGATTAGGCTAATCGTAATATCCTTAATTGGTTTATCAAGACGATGCCTGGCCGGCTTCTTTGCCTCTGTTGCCTTCTGTAAGATTATCGGGTCATTTGGTATATACGCTAAGGGAAACGGCCGTCCTCAACACTGGCCATGAGGACGGCCGTCTAAACAACTATCCAAACAGCTCTTCGTTAACCCGCTCAGCCTCTTCGTCACTCAACGGCCGTGCCGGTGGGGCAACTGTTGGTGCCAGCTCAAAAACGATTTGCGCCTTTTTATTGTAAATCCCGTTGCTCACCATCAGCGGTGGCAAGAGAGTGGCCCATTTTTGCGGGTTGGGTGTGCCGGTGATTTTCGACGCGATTTCGCAGCGTGAGGCGTTGAACACCAGGGCGGGCACACTCTCCGCAAATTCCAACACAATACGCGGGGCTAAAGCTTCGGGGGGAGGGGTACGACCGTCAAACTCCGAGGGGTCATACACCGGTTTGATAACGATTCGCGCCGGTGTTAATACCGGCCAGCCGCCAAGCTGCTGTTTGCGCTCGTCTAACCGCTCCATATTCCAATAATTGGAAGGGTAGACTTCCTGCCACGAAAAGCCTTCGGACATCGGGTCAAAGCCTAATGCCGGGGCCTCGTCAGGCATCTCAATGGCGAATGGCTCGTGAACTGCGGGTTGTGAATTGTTTTTGTTCGACATGATAAAAGATTCTCCTTGAGAGATTGTGTCGGGCAAGGGATTACTAATAGGGACTACTAAAGCGGCAACTTCGGTAGTCGAAGCGATAGCTTAACCATGCCCGGTTTGTAAACTAGAATCGGCTTTCTATTCGTTGGCTTAAACGATAAGCGGCGATATGTTTGCAGGTTTTCTGCCCATACTGGTCCAGGGGTGCTCCACCATCCTGGTAATGCTGGCACTCACAGACGATGTAGCCATCGCTGTTGGTGACGGAATACCGGCCAAACGCATCACTAGACTGCACCCTGGCTAGCAGACGGCCCCCGAACCTGTCAGGGGTGGCCGCCAACGGCCCGTCATCCGAGAAGGTTTCCACGCCGTTATTGGCTACCAGTTCCACCCCTTTCCAAATGGTTCGCTCCAAATAGGGTTCAGCGGCAATCCAGCGAGTGGCCGTTTGCCACAAGGTGGGGTAGGTCATGGCGACGGCCGTTTGAAAGAGGCTGGCCTTGTTCGTTGGCCCACAGGGGGCAGTCAAAAGGCTGCCAGTTTCCGTATTGAACCACTCGTACTGTTTCGCTTGTTGGTTAAAGTCAATGTTTATCATCTTCCTTTCCTCCACTCGGATGAAGTTGTGTTTTTGCCCACAGCCAATAACTTGCTTAAGCCACCTGCTTATTTTGCTTTTTCGGGCGTTTCTGTGGAAATGGCTGGAGGATGGTCTTCAGTGTCAACGGCCGTGACTGCATCGCTGGCGGTTCCAGAGTGAATGTGGTGTGCATGACGGCCAGCTCTCGTTTGAGAACCCACTGACAACAATATTCGGCGGCGATAGCCGCCATGAAGGTGTTGACGCAAAGGGATTGTTCTTCCCCTTGGATCAGCTCCGCACACGAAACAGCGGCCGACAGCGCCGGGTCTGGCTTGAGCAAAGCCGGGTTCTGTATGGCCGGGCTGGGTAGTCCATTGGCGATGCCGAGTGGCTCGTCTACCCGAATCTGGCTCAACTGTGTGGCATTGCCGATATAAATGTTGCCATTGTGCGTGGCATTGCCCATATCCAGCCACCAGGTTAGGCCCTCCGCGGCCGTCACCGTCTCCGCTATCTTTTGGCGGGCTGCGGCATTGTCCACACAGCCGATAAGCAGTCTGGTGGCCGGGGCGTCATGACCGGCATAGGTATGACGCCTGGGCGACTGTACCATCTCTTGATGAAATGCTTCTGGAATGGCGCGAATGTCCAGGCCAAAGGCAGCGTTGTAGCGCAGAGCCAGAGAAAGGGCCTTTTTCTGGCCTAATTCCGCCCGGCAAAAGCGCTGCCGACCGTAATTGTCAGCTTCAATTTCATCCGGGTCAATGAGGGTCAGTTTCACCTGTAGCCCTTTTTGTTTGGCGTGATAGAGGATACGCGCCAAAGAATCCACCAATGCCGAGCCGGTGCCCCCAACGCCGACCAGGAAAAGCTCCAGTTGTCTGGTCTCTGGCAACAAAACACGGCAGCGGGGAGTGAAATCTATGGGCATGGTGTCAGTCATCAGGTTCCTGTCTCCTTTCCTTTAGGCAAAAGATTGGTATGTCACGATGGGAGGTTGGTTATAACCATTGGTACACCTCTCGATTTGGCGAAACCATCTCAAAGAGCGCGTGAACAGGCACGGCAGCCCAATGCCCGTAGATGCCCAACCGGAACTGAAACTGCGGTGTGGTATCCAGGCTGCCCATGACGCCATAAAAGCGCAGCCGGGTTTCGTCCTTATCATCTTGAGGGCTAAAGAATGGAGGCATACGGCCGTGCGAGTGAATGTCCATGATGACGGCAGTGCCCGTTTCCACCATCACACTTTTCACAGAAGAAGGGGTAGCTGTCTGATTGTCTGGTTTTATCAGGCGGTAACGGCCGTCTTCCCAGACGATGTAGAACAACGTTTCATGGAGGTCGCCCTGCTGACCTATGGCAGCCTGGGCGTCGGCCACCGCCTGTTCCAGGATAGCGAATGGGATTGGGGGTACCTTGAGTTGCAACCATCCTGGTAATGGCAGCAGGCCGCGAATGGCGCTGCCCGGTTGCAGGGGCACTGTCACCGGAATGCAGGCATCGAGAAACGCATTTTCAGCGCGGACATAAACACCATTAGCCGCCACGATGTACTGGTAAAAGAGGGCATCGCTGGGTGGCAGGTATGGCTGCGTATGCAGATAATGAGTAACAAGGTTTTGCATTTGTTTTCTGTTGGAACTACAGAGGCACGGAGGAAGACAGTAAAAACTCCGTAAGCATCTAACGGCTACTAGAATGGACGATAAAGCGAGTGGTATGCCGGATTTAGCTCATCAACTGGCGCAATTGCCGCCGGGCCGCGACCAGCTCGCGCAAGGGAAATTGCTTTTCCCCTTCTAGTACAGCCCATAGCTGGAGGGTATCGTCCGGGTAGCTGACACAGCGCTGGCGGCTATTGTCGTGGTTAAATTCGCTCCCTTCCATAAATAGTATGAGCGCAGCCTCAATGGTCGTATTATGCGCTTCTGGGAATGGGGCCTGCCCCAGGCAGATTTTGCCCTCAGTATTGACGTTAGGCGTTGGCAGGTGATAGAGAGGCGCTTCGGCGGATGTTGGCTTTTGTTTGACGGCAAAGACGGTGTATTCCCGACCCAGGCCGAAAAAGACTATACCCGGCAGGGGAATATGATAGTGACGGCCGTTGGCAATCGGTCGCCAACGGCGCGATGGCACATAAATGCCAATCCCCACCTGACCGCCCCTGTGACGCCAGAACAGAGTGTTAGCTGGCAGCAGGCCCGTCGCAAGTGGAATCTGGTTGAGCTGCGCCGCCAGGTCGGCCGGAGAGATGGGATGGATCACGCGGGAGCCATCGCTCAGCACTTTTTCCAAGATAGTCGCTTCCGGGTACAGGGTGAGAATGGCATGGTCGAGATCTGTTCCATTCATTAAAGATTCCCCTTTTGTCGAGATAGGCCAGGTAAATGAGGCTGCGGATGGCCGGCAGGTACGTGGTTTCGTCGGTGCTGACCCAGGCAATCAGGGCCGCCTCTTTAGCCAGCAGTTTTTGCGCTTTCTGCCATTCTTGCTTCAGAAACATGGCATTTTCCACACTCCAACCGGGCAACATGACATATCCCTGGGCCAGGTCTGCAGCTGACCAATCCAGCCACTCGTTACCGGTGTCCGCCATAATCATGTCCAGCAAGACAGGCAGCCCGGCGCGAACCACTGTCGGTAGCTTCATCTGACGCACGATGTCACTCAGGCCGGTCAGGTCAATGATGGGTAAACTCGCCAGCGATTCCGCCCCACCGTAACCGCCATCATCACCGCCAGGAGTGGCCCCCGCTATGTAAAACAGGGTGCGCACTGGTTCGCAAAAGTCATCAAGGGACATGATGTCTTCGTCCAGGCTGTACCCCTGGGCTTCCAGGTCAATCGTTTGCAGCCGCCCCAGCAGAAACTCAGGATCGGTATCCCACACCTCCTCCCAAACAGGAAAATAATGCTGGTTGACGGCCGTCAGAAAATCCTCTACAGCGCGGGCTAAGGCTTGCTCGCCTAAAGCCGCCATATCCGCCAACCATTGGGTATTCTCTGGAAACAACTGGTGCATGCGCATTCCCAGGAGCAGATACACTTCCAGGCAGGCCACTTCCTGCCAGGAAAGGGCGGCCGCACGGCCGATCTCACCCTGTTCTTTCAGGTGATCAATGAGCCGTTCCAACCGGTGATATTGTTGGTCGTTTTCCCAGATGGGCAGACGGTGTTCCCAGATACTGGCCAACAAGCAGGTGATAACCGCTCCCCCACCCTGCCGGGTGAATGTGAACGCTCGGAGGGGGAATGATTCCGTAAATAATTCCGACCATAGCTGCCCCGCTTGCAGGATGGTGATGGCCTGCCGCAGTTCAGCTTGCCGGTAAATGGGGCAGGTACAGAAAGGGCGGCCGGAAGACAGGTATTGGATGGCCGGGAGTATTAGCATATTCATGGGCATAAAGCAGTGGCAGCAGGGTGACTGGTTGTCCGGGCCACACGGTTTATTGACGGCCGCCATGCTCAAAAGCCGAGGGGGACAACGGCCGTACTGACCGGCGGCAAACCAGCGCATATCCGCAACATCTCCTGCGGGATATGAATTTGCTGCTGGACGAAAGCGGCTGCCGCCTGGATTTCCGCAGCATGGGCGGCCAGGGTTTCGATAGAAAACGGTCCCGGCCCCAACTTCTGATATAACGCGATGGCGGCGTGATCAATTTCCGGCAGCCCGGCTACCAGTTCCAGAAACAGAAGGTGGGTGTTACCCTTACTGGTGACTTGTTTGTGCAAGGTGATGAGCTGGACGCCATTGACCACTTTCTCCGTGTAGGTGGCATTGCCCAACTCTGGAAAATAGGGCGTCAGGTGTTTCATCAGATCGGCAACGGACATCCCCTCCGGTACATTGGGGATAATCTTGCCATCATAAACGAAGCGGCGGCTGTGATAGGCCGCCTGTTTCTGTTCAGGTTCGTTGGCCATAGTTATGGGTTTCCTTATTTTGCCGATTTGCCAGTTGACGACCACACGTCATGACGGAGTTACAGGGCAAAGTTTGGGCATGGTACGCCAATGTTTACCACAGAGGCACGGAGGCACAGAGAATTTAATTTTATCCTCCGTGCCTCTGTGGTGAATGATGATGGTGGCCTGGCATGATAAATTAAAACAGTGGATCCAAATTGGCGCGTGGTTTTGGCTTGACGCCGGGGGTGGCGACGGCCGTCTCCGCTTCTGCCAAATTATCCGTTGATTCCTCCCCTTCCTCTGCCTCGTCGTTGGTGTGGTCGGGTACGGCCGTTGCCTGAGTCTGCATCAACTCGGCGTGGGAGCCATAGGTCAGCCACGCCTGGCGCAAGGTGGGATTGGTTTCCAGAATATCGGCCAGGTCAGCCAGGATGAGGGCCGGAATCTGTCCAGGGGTGCCAATGGCGATGGTGGTCAGGCGTGTCCCATCCGGCTGAGGTTTGCCCACTTGCATGTGAATGATGGTATCCACCTCGGCCAACGGGTCGTGAAAGGTCAGCTTGTCGTTCATTTACTTTTCTTCTTGCCTCCCTTGTTCTCTCTTTCTTGCCAATAGGTATCCCAATCCACACGCTGGTAAACAGCAAACTGGACGCCGGCACCATCTACAGGCATCGTCTTCGGAAAGGCATCTTTGTCGTGCCACTGCCCAATGGCCCACACCAACAGGGTGAATAGTTGGGCGTCGGACAGTTCACCCAGGTTTTGCTCTAACTGTTTGGTGAACCAATCGCTGTGGTTTTCGGATTTGATCGGCCGGCCGGTCAACCATTCCAGCGCATAATAGTCGCGCCCTTTGATATGACCGTTGACCTTGGCGGTATGGGCCAGAATTTGCATCTTCAGCCAGTCACGGGGTATTTGTGGTGGCTGGGGATGGGCGGGAATGCGTTCTTTCCAGCTTTGGGTGGACGTGAACTGGCCGCAAATGGGAATGTGCGGACCTTTGGCGTTTCCGGCCGGTAGCAACACATGGAAGTCAGCTTTTACGGAGCCTTTGGCCCAGTCGCAATAGGGTGCGTCGCTGTCTTTGACCGGGCTGTCCGCTCGTTTGTACTGGCAAAACGCGCAGTGCGATGCCAGCGGGTGTTTGCCGGCCAATTCGCTGTGGCGGGCCATGAAAGAGGCAATTTGCGCCCGCTTTTGTTGTACCGGGGAGGGGGTGGAGGGATCGGTAGATTTCGTCGGTGGCGTGGCATCCAGGATAGAGGTGGGGGTAACGGCCGTGTGCGGGCTGATTATTGTCTGGTGTTTGGCTTCTTTTTCTGCCGCTGCTTGCTGTATGGCTTCGGCCTCATCTTCAGCCTGCTCTTTGGTTTGTTGGGCTTGCCACGCCCGGCGCAGGTTATCCACACCTTTAACAAAATACTGCCCAGCCTCACCCGTGACACCTTCATTGTCCGCCCATTCGGCCGGAACTCGCAGCACAAACGGGTCATTTTCGGCCGCCCCATGCAGACAACGGGCCACGATTTCCCCGCGGCGGCAAGGGATGCCGGTTGGGCCGTTGTTGTTTCCGTCCACATCCGTGCGCAGCCGGGTTTGGGGCAGTTGGCTGATGGGGCAGGTGGCACAGGCCACTTCGGGTAACATGAAGTGGATCAGCTGCGTCCAGTTAATACCCTCTTCTTCGCTATAGTACGGGCCAGAACCAAAGACCTTGAGCCATAGTTGCATCTTCTGGGGATCAGCCCACGGTTCTTCGTGCATCTCGCGGCGGATGAGGCCGCAGGCGGCCGCCCAGGCATCATCGGGAATTTCGCTCAAGGTATCCTGCCACAGGTTAACCAGGATGCGGGCCAGGTTGCGGTTGGCCTGATGCGGCGATAAGAGTGGCAGTTGCAGGCCTGGCCATGATTTGAGCATCCGGGCCATGGCTTTGACGTCGCCGACCTTGATGTTGTCCTGGTTGGCGATAATGTAGCGCGTCAGACCCTCGCGCTGGTTCTCATGTTCGACCTCGGTCACGATGACGGCGACGGAGAGGGGTAATTTCTCGCGGGCGATGAGGTCAGCCAGGGCGGGGGCAATCTGGGTCAGCGCCAGGCGGTCGGTGACATACTTGAGCGGCTGGCCGGTAACATTAGCGATCTGCTGTGGCGTCTGGCCGCTAACCACGGCCATGTGGAAGCTCAGCGCTTCCCCCAACAGGTCAGGGGAATCACTGTTGTAATTGCTGGCCTGCAGCGCCAGCAGTTCTGCTCCTTCATCTGCTTTCTGATAGACGGCCACGGACAACTCCACATCGCCGTACCGGGCAGCCAGCGTCTCCACGGCGCGGAGAACGTCGGCTTCAGCGGCCGCCGCATACGCGGGGGTCGTGGCCTCCTGTTTCGGCAGATAGCTGAGAATGAAAGCCATCGTCTGTTCAGCGGTAACAGGTTGGTCTTCTGTCC
Source organism: Anaerolineae bacterium (assembly GCA_019637635.1). GTDB lineage: Bacteria > Chloroflexota > Anaerolineae > Promineifilales > Promineifilaceae > CAADGU01. The sequence continues at coordinate 20,940 of JAHBVI010000046.1, read as the reverse complement.
AGCCGCTTGCCTCGCCGCTCAACCAATCTTTGAGGGCAGTGGCAAATACTCTGGCCATATAACGCCGGTTGCCGGAAAGGATGGGATAACGGGTGGTGCCATTCTCCTCCCTGCCCTGGCTGACCAGGATGGGGTTCCAGTCAAAAATGTCATTGTGAAAAACGCTGACGGTGAGTTCAGCCAGTTTTTGTAAATCTATCGTGGTGCGCATCTGGCCGATGTGCCGGGTGAGTTGGGTCAATTTAACGGTTTGGGTGGTGGTCAAAGTCATCGTTTCGTTACCTCCAATTCAACAAAAAACCGGCCTCTCGGCCGGTACACTTTTTGCGCATTGTCACGGAATTGATAGCAATTCCGAAGGGGATTTAGTTGACGGGATTACCGAACCAGAGCGCATCCAATCCAAACTGCACAACCTGACCGAGACCGTAGTCCGAGGCTCGCCACCGTTCCAGTCTGTTTGCCAGCACATCCAGCAACAGGTCTTCTTCTGGCCACCCTTCGACATAGTGGTGGCAGGCCATCATATACAGCAGTTCCTGATCATTGCTAATAACGGCCACTTGCCGGGGATCGTAGACGCCGGCGTTTTCGTAATGCCGATAAGGGTGCATCATCTCTGCCAGATGCCAGTAGGCATGGGCGCAGAGAGGGCGATAGGTTGTCGGCGTTGGTTCAGGATCCATGACACTCTTTCAGTAGTTGTCGGATAAAGTTGGCCATCAGCACGGGGTCTGCCTGTGACGGCATCCCCTGAATGCTCTCGTTCTGCCAGATTTCTACCAGTCGCAAACGATAATACTCTACTTCCTCTGCTGTGCCGTAATGGATAGACCGCCAGTAGCCACGTCGCATATCGTCCATGTACCGCAGCCGGTGAGCTTCCGGGCAGTCAGGGCGAGGGCCTTGAGGGCTATCTGTCTGCGGTTCCGATTGGGGTACACTTTGTGGCTGCCCATCGTGGCTTAGAATGAGGACGCCACCAACTGTCAATAACAAGAGCAGAATCAGCAGCCAGATGCGTTTACCAATTTGCTGTTTCCGTACTGTGAGCATTATAACCTCCATAGAACATATGTACAATCATCACCTGCGCCCCGTCAGGGGCAAAGAGGTTTTGTAGCTGTTTTGTTCATGTTCAAATATCAGTTTCTGGTAAATCATATACCGTTACCGGTATGCCCTGTATAGATAAGGTGCGTTGGATGATCGGCTCTACCTCTGCCCACTTCCCCCCGGCCAGGCCACAACCAATGCGCGGCATATGTACAGACGCCTGGCATTGAAAGGCGGCTGTAGCCACTTTTTCCAGACAAATTGCCAGGGAGGACGGCCGTAACGGTGCCGGGTTTTGCCGGCTGCGCAGCCCATCTTGAGCAACCATATGAGCGATGGTGATGTCGCTTTCGACCGGGACAAACTGCACCGTTCCCAGCGGGATGGATAGGCCGGGTTGGTGCATCTCCAGGTACCGTTGTCGCGCCACCGGCCAGCGATGGGAAACCGCCAGGACGAATCCCTGACCCCATCGGCCCCGGTTGTTGCACACGTGGGCGATAATTTTCGGACCATGGCCAACCGGATCGGTGGCGTCCCCGGCGAGATAAGTGATGGTAGTCTGTCGTTTATTGTTCATTGTCAGTAAAGCCCTCCCTGTCGTCAGCGAAGTTCTACGTACAGCCAACGGGGGTCCAGGTGACGGGCAATCGTGTCTATCTTGCCGGTCTGGTTCAGGTCGGCCGAAAAATCCAGCTGACGCCATGTTTGAGCCGCCATCGCCACGGCCACTTTGTGGATTTTTGGCATCCAGGCCGCGATGAGGGTTTCGGCAATGATCGCTCGCCCCTCTTCTGGGCTGACATCCTGGATACGTTGCCAGACATCGGCCGCTTCCGCCCACCGCCTATCCCGGTATAGGTCATCGCTGAACATGAAACCTGCTCTCCTTAATGAAAAAGTGCTGTTTTGATGGCTGCCAGCTATCGTGAAGCTGGCGGGGTCAGACGCGCCGGCCGGGGCGCGACCCGGCGTCGGGGAATGGAAAAGCGGCCCCTGTATTTGGCGCCCTTATCGGGTGAAGGCCTTGAAGACCACTCAGCTGGTGGGGGTAATCCCTTTAGTAAAGCAGTTACCCACGAATGCCAGCGCGTTAGCGGCCACAAAGGTCGGGCAAAAAAAAGGGAATGGGGCAGAGATGTTGCCACACTCTGCCCCAAACCTCAGAAATAGGAGGAGAAATGAAACTGCCTGTCGGCCCATGCGCCCACGCGCGGTTCTGACCCGCGCTTTCAGCCCCGTTGACCGGCGTACCGGGCGGTTCCAGGCCAGGGCATAAAAAAGGCACAACTGTCGCTCTGAAAAGCGACAGTTGTGCCTCTGTTTTAGAAGGGTAAATTCTCCAGGGGGTCGGCTGTGGGCGCGGTTTCGTCAGATTGACCATTGTGGCCATTGCCGCTGCTACGCCCCAGAAAACGCACCGTTTCCGCTACCAGCTCATAGCTGGCGCCTATGCTGCCGTCCTGCCGCTGGTAGGTGCGCGGGCCGCCCGTGTTCTTGTCTGGTTTCAGCCGGCCTTCCACCAGCACCGGGCTGCCTTTGGTCAAAAACTGGTGGCACGTTTCCGCCTGACGCCGCCAGGTTTCCACGCGGAACCAGGTGGTTTCTTCATGCTGTTCACCTTCACCGACAGTGAAACGGCGCGTGGAAGCCACCGAGAAATTCGTCACGGCCGTGCCATCGGGCAAGTAGCGCATCTCCGGATCGCCGCCCAAATAGCCGGCCACAATCAACTTCTGATACATGCTCTGTTACCTCCTTTTGGTAATTGATTCGTGCGCGTGTGCGCTCTTATATTCACACAACCATCGCCGTTAGGCGTCCGGCGCTTCACCTGGTATTTACCTGTCGTCTATGCCGGTGGCCGCGCCTGTTTCGTCACAGGAACCCACTCAACTTTCCCGGCGCGTCCTTGCCAGAGAATTGTCAGCCACGAACGGGTGGTTTCAGATATGACAGATGTCACCCTTTGCAGCCAGAAGGGGCCGTTCCAGTAAGATGTCGGCCGTCTGCTCACAAAAAGGGTCAGACCACTGCGGGAAAAAAGAAAAGGTGGCTGCCCATCCTTGTGGATGAACAACCACCTTTCACGATGCATTCCTGTCCCCACAGGTTAAGCAGCGTCGCTGTCAACCACGTCATCCGGGACCAAGATAGCGTTGATGTTACCATCCACGGCCGTCGCCCAGGCAATGCGCCAACCCGGGTGCTGCCGGGCCGCTTCTTCGTGATACCGTTTCACATACCCGAATAAATTACCCTGTTCAGTGTAGGCCACTGTGCGGCCGTTTTCAGCACCGGTGATGGTCAGGCGCAACCCGGTGAATTTGGATTCTGCCAATTGCTGCACTTTCGCCTTGACCTGCTGGCGCACGGCCGCTGGTACCTGGCTCATTCGGGTTACTTGCGGGTGATGTACGCGGTAGTAATTGAACCATACACCATGGAAGGTGACGGGTACCGTGATGGCACACGGCCGTCCCGTCACCTCCGGCCAGGAGAGGTAGACGCCCTCACACCACCAGAGCGGCTGCCCCAATGAGCCAATGTCCCGCAAGGCTTGAATAAAATCCTGAGCCACGCTGCGTTCGCGCCGGCCGTTGCCTATCTCCTGGCCTAACTGCCACAGCAATTGGTCGCGCACTGCTTCACCAGCGTCCGGCCCCTGGCTGTAGAGATGCGCCGCCGCACCCAGCAGGATGCAGCCACGCTTTTCGGCCGGCCAGTTGCTCAGGAATTGCTGCGTCACCGCCTCAGCCTGGGCAAAGTCGGCACTGCTGACTACTTCATCTACGTCCATCGCTTCCCGAAAGACACGGGCGTAGGTGCTACGCAGGTCACGGCCGATAGGCAGCCACGGCCGTGCCTGCTCAAACAGAGCCAGCGGTGGACAGGCGGTCGTGGCCAATGCCTCCACTTCGGCCCAGAATTCGTGCCGGTACGCCTCGATGTCTGCCGCCAACCGGTCCAGCCAGCTGGTGCTGCCTGTCACCAACGCTGCCTGGCCCCGCTCATCCAGCAGGGGCCGTAGCCGTCCGGCGACCACCGCCGGTACTGGACGACCCGATTCGGCAATCTGCCGCGCCGTCTGCCGTAACCACGTTTGCACCGTACTCAAGTCGCCGCCGGTTTTGACGGTGGCATCAATGACCTCTTCCAACCGCGCCGGTAAGAGCGCGGGCAGACGGCCGTGCAGCAGCACCCAGATCATGAGCAGATTACAGAAGCCACCCAACGTATGGGCGTTGGCCAGGGTGCGCACCACCGTGGGCCATATGGCGGCTACGGTGTAGGTCTCATCGGCCATGGTCGTACCGGTACGGCCGGGACAAGGCGCATAAACCTGGTCCTGGGTATCAATGCGCGGTGGCAGGTCACGACTTTCCAAAGGGGGCCAGGCCAGGGTTTTGCCTTCCGGCAGATCCCAGGCCATCTCCTGGCTGCGCGCCGTTGGCCGCAAGAGGACGTACTCGCCCCATTGGTTGGGACTGCGCCAGACCAGGATTTTGCGTTCCCCGTCTGCCCGATCGCTAAAGGGAAAAAGCCACAACGCATCATCCCCATCGCACCCGCCCAGAACGCGCACGATATATTCCCGCCAATCCTCGTCGTTGACCCAGGCGGTGGCCGTGGGTGGGTCTAATTCGATGTGGCCTCGAGGTACATCTCGCTTGCCCACCGCGGCTGGGAAAATGTACATCCGCCCGCCCGGTGCCGGGAAACGTAGTTTGTACTTGCGGACGTCGCCCGTCTCCCGGTCATAACGGGCCAGATTACCCGTCAAACGCTTGATGTGGCTGCGACCGATGGCCTTGACCATGCCAGCAAACCATAAGATGTGGCCGCCACTGGCCAGATATTCGCTCACATGCCAGTTGCCCAGCTTCTCCAGTTCGTCGGGCGTCTCTATCTGGTAGAGCCGTTTCATCACCCGGCCGAGGTCGTGGGCATTGCGGGCGGCGCTGAGGAAAAGCCAGCCATCCAGTCGCATCCAGGTCAGCAGGTGTTCTCGTTTGAAGAAGGGATGCAGGTTGATGAGCGATTGGATGTCCAGGCGCATGTCGCCGTGACTATGGCGTGGCGTCAGCCCGACAAAGATACGGCCGTCTTCCAATGTAATCTCCGTTTTGGTTGAGCCGGCCGGAAACACGAAGTCATGGAGCAAATCATCTTGTACCAACACGTCCCCTTTTTCCTGACCGTCCGGGTGCATGACGGTCACTTCAAAGCGGCGAGTTTGCAGCAGTTCGCGCCGGTGGTGTGGTGACAGATTCAGCTTCTCGGTCATGCGCTCTACCACGGACCGGCTCATCAGGCCACAGCCATCCCACAACTGGACATCCAGACAGGGATTGTGGTTAATATCCAGGTCGCAGACATCGAAGAAAGCCCAGAAGCGGTACGGCCGTAACAGTCTCCCCAACCGCTTGCTAAAGACGTACCCCCCTTTATGCAGCGAAGCACGCAGCCCGGTGGCCGACCAGAAACCGCGGGCGTCCATGCCGGGTATAAACAAATCCATCACCTGGCCATCCTTGACCCAGCGCAGAGTGGGCATGGCCTGAGTGTCGTCCAGGCGCAAGGCTGCCAGATGATCCTGGCAAGTCAGGGGCCGGGAGCGAATCTGCCACCGCCAGCGGTGGGGCAGAAAGGGGTAACACATATCGTCTAGATCGGTGGTGGTATCCACCACGGCGTAAGGTACAACAGTCGAAACACAGGTATTTGCAGACATGGTTTATCTCCTCAAATAGTAAACAAAAGGCCAGACCGGGCGGCCTGGCCTTGATCGTGATAGAAAGTTTGCGGCATTGGTTGGGCTTTTGTGGATGACGATTGACCGACTCTGGCTTACGGGCAACGGTTTGCCTGGCAGCGCCGCGCTTCCTGGCGGGCCAACCGGTCACACCGTTCGTTGCCTTCATCGCCAGCATGGCCGTCTACCTTAATGACCCGGTAAGCCGCCAGCCCGGCCACCAACTGCCGCATGGCGGCCACCAGGTCATGGTTGGCGCGGGTGCGCTGGCCGTTGAGCTGCCCGGCCACATACTGGCTGTCGGTGTAGATATCTACGGCGACGGCCGTTGTCTTCAGTGCCTGAAGACCGGCAATTACGGCCGTCAACTCCATGCGATGATTGGTCGTGGTCTCTGGCGACCCACCCGTAACCACTTTCTCGTGTTGGCCGCAGCGCAAAATGGCTGCGTAACCACCGACACCGGGATTGCCCAGGGCTGAGCCATCCACATACAACTGCACCTGAATCACTTTGTTTGTCATGGTTGACCTCCTCAAATAACAAGATGTTGCTAAAACAGAACCAGCCGCACCAGAAAGGCCATGTGCCCTCTGATGGGGCTGGAGCAGTAACACAATACAAATATCTCCCTATCCCCATTCCATTACCTGCCTAAAAAGGGAATGCGTCATCGGCCGGTTGGGCCGACGCGGGCGGGGTGTCGGGCGGCCCTGCTTTCTGCCGGTAAAGATAGAATCCTGACCGACGTACCGGCTCCCGGCCCAGACAGACCACATACCCCAACTGCACCTTGCCTATGGGGGTAGGAAACCGGATGCTGAAAACGGCATCGCGATGGTCGAGCACAAAACAATGGTTAACTTCCACCTGAAACAGCCCCCATCGGGCCGTATAGGCATCCTCACACGCGCCATGATGTTCGGCATAACCGCACGCCCACCGGTTGAAAGTGAAAGAGCTGATCAGGCCAAATAAGGTTTGGGAAATCATAGTCAACGCTCCTTTGACAAACGGCCGTCCACCACCGCCAGCCCCGGCTGACTGGCGCTGACGAAACGGCCGTCTGCCCACAATCCATTGCCCACCTTAAAGATAATTCCCCCTTTCACTTCCCTCCCCTGCCGTTGGCGTCCAGCGATACCCGGCCGCCCAGACACCCTCCCGCCCGGCCACTGTCCACCGGCCGTTGCCTAACGTAGGCAATGCCTGACCGTTAAAACCACAGGGAAACAAGATAACGGGCAAGCCTAAATGGACGGCCAGGCGCGCACAGGCCACCGTTCCGGGTGAGTCTGGTCGGGCCAGGAAGCCGATAAAGCCGGCACCGCCACCAGAACCGGCCGCAAACTGGAGACAAAGTTGGGAACGTGCCGACAATCTTTGTATCAAGGTGGGGCAGCGGCTGCCGTTTGCCTCCCCCTGGCAGGATGGGCATGGGCACGGCCCGCCGGCCCACCAATGAATCCACCGACCGGCTGCCTCTGCCTGCCCGATGGTGTCTACGGCCGACTGCCGCCAAAAACCACGACCATCGCGGCCGCCAATGGCAAAAATGCGCAGGCAGGCCGCCCGTTCCAGAGCCGCTTCCAGGGCGAAGGCATCGGCACCACGGGCACACCCGACGGTAATACCTCTTCCCTGGGCATGAACGGCGCTGACGACACGCTGCACCAGCGACTGCCACCGGCGCGACAAATCCCGCGAGCCGCCCAGGTTGACGTAGGCCACCTGCTGCTCCTGATACCAGCGCTGAATGATATGACCGTGACACGCCTGGGGTGCACACCAACAGACCAACACCGACTGGTCACTTAACCGGGACAATTCGTCGCACACGGCCGTCTCCCCGGCCAAGACCTGTTCCTGCAACCAGCGTGCGTACCGGGTAATAGCCTCTTCCCGGCTGGCACAACCTTCTTGCACATGGGCCAGGGGATTGTGGCTGTAGCGGTTGGCCAGCGGGCTGGCAGGCAGGGCAAAGCGTTTGTTGGGCCGGCCAATGTACCGCCACCGCTCACCAAAAGCGGCCGTTAACGCTTCGGTGCTGCCATAATGATGGAAATTCACAACTTGCATGGGGACCTCCTCTTTTAGAATGAAGATGAATAAGCTATCTGGGAAGCGGGTCATCTCTGCCCTTTCCCTTCACCAGGCCTACGGCGTAGCCGTCTGCGTTCAAGGGGTGCTGCTCACGAAGTGACAATATAGGTTGTCATGTGGTCTGGTTTGGCTTTGGACAAATGAGTGGTCGCTAACGGCCGTTTCTGTTTGGTTCAAAAAAAAGAGGATGTAGTGGGCATGATGGCGGCCGGGATGATCTGGTGGCAGCGGCAGAAACGGCCGTTACCTGGACAATTGGTTCGGGCGCTGCCTGATAGACCGGCAAGACGGAGGGGATGAGCCTGTCGCCCGGTACTTATGCGCCGGTCACTCGCCGCGCCGACGGCCGTTGCGGGTAGAGGCCAGGTCTTGTTTGGCTCGTTTGGGACGGGGGTAGAACAGGATAACGAGAACCGACAGGCCACTGATAACCAGAATTGCTTCCAACATGATTTTTCTCCTTCGGTGTATCTGTTTGTGAGGATTATTGGGAGGGGCCACCCACGCCGGCGCATGACACCTGTCACGCTTCATTGCCTGGTGGGCGAGGTATCCTCACTGACGGCCGTCCGTTAGGACAACCGGATGGCCGGAGAAAGTCCATGAAACCGAAGAAGATGCCTCTTGCCGCTCCTTTTACCGCTCCCTTTTGCCGGCGACTGATGCGCCATTTGATGGCTCTGTTCACGGCCGTGTGTCTGGCAGCAACGGCCGTATGGTCTGTCATCACGCCGGATTTCCTGGCAGACCAATACACCAGGCTGCCGCCGGACCCTGGTGGTCTGACTCAGGTTGAGCGACTGGAACGGGCGCAAACGGCCGTCACCTATCTGAGGCTTTGGGCGCCGCCGGAGACGGCCGTTGCCCTGCTGGCGGAACAAACATGGCCGGATGGCACGCTGCTGTACACCCCATCCGAACTGGCTCACCTGGTGGACGTCAAGCGCCTGACGGACGGGATGCGCCTGGCGTGTCTGGCTTCGTTGATCTTGTTATTCGCTTGTGTTCTGGGGTGGATGCCGTCAGACGGCCGTTTCTATGTACTGCGACCGGTAGCTATCGGCAGTTTTTACCTCATTCCACTCACCTTTCTCTTGCTGTTCCTGGCCTCTATCTTCTGGCCGCTGTTTTTTGTGACCTTTCACCGCCTGTTATTTGCGGAAGGTAGCTGGGTGTTTGCGGATACGGCCGGTCTCATTCGCCTGTTCCCGGAACTCTTCTGGTTTCGGGTTGGGCAAGCTATCCTCACCCGGATGCTGGCTCTTGGCCTGATGACTGGTCTCTTCAACACGGCAATATGCCACGTCTACTTAAAACGTAACGGAAGCATCCAGGACAACAAGTAATGCTTTGACCTCAGCCTCTATCACTGGCAGCTTAACGGCCGTTCGCCTCTATTCTCCCTCTCCTTTAAACATTTTTGCTTTCCTGTGCCCAATAAACACGAATATCCGCACTTTTAGGAAGTGCGGAAAATTCTTAAGTTCGGCAATTCCACCTCTGGGGATTTTGGTTATTTTCGGCCAATCTCAGGAGGATTTTCCATGTTTGCGGCGCAGCACCCTTATGCAGCACCATAACACAGCACCTGTATGCAGCAGCTCTTGTGCGGCCCCCGGTTATCCTTGTTCCGCAATCATCTCGTCCGGCAGCAGCTTGACCATTTCTTCTCCGGCCGCTCCCTGCACATGAAACCAGCCGGTGTACGGGTCTTCCGCGAGAAACTGCGGCCACGCTTTTAAGAGATAGGTGATGCTGGTGGCCTGGGATTGAATCAAGTTGGCTACCCGGTGCACCGCACGTTGATTGGGGACGACACCCAAAACAAGCGGAAAACAGGAGGCACCCAGCACATGCCGCCAGTTGCCATGTGATCGTGCTAACTCATAGCTCTGCACCTTCTTTGGCCACTCCGTATGCCGCGTGTCCGTTTCAATAAACAGATGAGCGGCGTCGGCAAACCCCTCGCGCCAGATGGTGGCGTAAGCATCCGGCCGCACCAGTTCGCGCTCCCCATCGTGAATGTGGGCGGCCATTTCATTTAACCACAATAACTCATTGCCGACGCGGACAGATTTTTCTTTCAGGCGAGTATAAATCTCGCTGGTCATCAGGTGATGACGAATGAGACGGTTTTCGGCCAGCAGGTCATAATAGCGGCCGTTGTAGGCCACATGCCGCGCCGCTGGCTGCCTGGCGCGAATGGCCAGCACTTCCCGGCCCACATCCTCTAGGCCATAGACATGGCACCGCTCCAACTCCCAATCGCTGAGCAGATCAAAGTAGCTCGTGGTGGAGAGCAGAATGCCTCTGTCGGTCAATAATCTCAGCCGGCGGTTGATGGTAGACAACGATGTGCCCGGCGGCCAGAACAGGCGCTGCATCTGGTGACGCGAGAGAATACCCACACCCAACAGGGTTTGCAGGATATGGGTATCGCGCAGCGTGATCATGCTGTTCTGGATGAGTTTACTGGCTTTGACCCGGGTGGCGTCACTGTCATAAATCTTTTGTTTGGGGGCGCGGCTGCGGAATAGGGGATCGCCGGGGCGACGGCCGTAAGGGTCTACCAGGGGAATGTGCGTCATCGCCGACAGCGTTCCGTCTCTTTGCCAAACAATTGGACCCGTTTCCATCTCCGCCTCTGATGGCAGTTTCATTCTTTTTCTGTGGAAACATCGGTGGCCTGGACGGCTGGACCAACAGCCACCCGCAGGTGGCCGTCTACAGCCAAGGCGTGGCGGATGGTAAGAGACTGCCCGTCGGTGAAGTGTTGACCCTCCCGAAGTTGTAGTGTACCCAGGCGGTTGCCGTGCGGCGTGTAAGCCACGAACGCCTGGCCTTCCCGGCCGACGGTAACGGTCATGCCGCGCAGCGAACCCCGCGCCATCTCCTGGACGTGTTCTTTAGCTTGTCTCCGTTCTTTTTGGGTGATTTGACGGCCGTCAGCTACCACCCCACTCTGATGCTGATGCCAGTGCAGCCAGGTATCCTGGATGCCGATCACTTCATAAGGTCTTTCTGTCGCTGAGGTAGCCCCGTAAGCGAGCCGGTGACCAGGCGTGTTTGTTATCTCATGCAGCACCCCCACCCGACGCAGCGCGGCAATCATCTTATTGCCGATGCCGGGCTTAAAACTTTTGTCTGTTTGTTCTCCCGGCAGCCACAGAGCGGCGTCGGAACCGGTGTTTTCGCGCAGGTATAGGCTGACGGCCGCGCCCAGCAAAATATCCTCGTGATAACGCGGTGGAAACTGGTTCAGGTAGGATTCGGCCGTTTGGCGTAAGGTGTCGTAATCGGGAGGACGCAGACCAGACGGCCGTGCCCGGCGCAACTGGCTGTAGGCCGCATGGTAATGTTGGAGATAGGCCGCACCCAATTCAATAGCTTCTGGCCGCTCAAAGACATAATCCAGAACATGGTTGGGTAAGGTTGTCTGGCGGGCTAGTTCATCCCGCCGTGTTTCCATTTCCCGGACATGGGCCTGCACCTGACCCAGGAGCTGGTCTAGCCAATGATTCGTCGTCTCTTGCAGGGGAAGGATACGGCCGTCTTTAGCACCCGTACCGGGGCCGACGCGATGGTGCAGGTAGGTGGGCACGGCCGTGCCCTGAGTGCGCAGGTCGTCCGCCCGGTCGTCAATCCAGGCGTTAATGGGGGCCAGGTCGGCCCCCGTTTTGTTCATGGCGTCAATGACCTCTTCTAGCGGCGCGGGTAGCTCCACTTCCTGACCAATGGCCTGGTACACCATGAGCAGGTTGACAAACCGCCCCAATGTACCGGCGTTGTGCGTGGCCCGAGCGACGGCCAATTCCATGGCCGCCAGGCTGTAAGGCTGGCCCTCGCCCATCCCGCCGCCAGTGGCAGTATCTACCAGGCTCGCTGTTTGCCGGGGACGGGTATCTACACGTTCGGCCAGCCAGTGGCTGTGCCTTTCCGGGTAGCTAATAACCTGACCATCGGCTCGTTCCCAGGTAATGTCATGGGATGCGGCCGTTGGTTTGAGGATGACGTATTCACCCGGTGCATTGGGGCTGCGCCAGGCGAGAATCTTCCTTTCTCCGGCCGCGTCCAGGTCGCGGAAGGGATATAACCAGACGGCGTCATCGTTATCGGCTCCACCCAGGATGTCGGCGATGCCTGCGCTACGGCCGTCAGCGTGGAAGCCTTTAGGCGAATCCGACAGTTCCAGCCAATCCTCTTCATTGACCCAGGCGGTGGCGGTGGAGGGGTCAATCTGGATATGGCCGCGCGGCACGTGCAGATTCGTCAGTCCCGCCCGGCGGCCAACCAGGGCCGGCTGGATATAATATCGTGCCCCTTCCACCGGCAGCCGTAAGCGCCAGTGGTCATGGTCGTCCTGGTGGAGGATGGTGTGGATGTGTTGGTTGATATAACTGCGCAGCAAGAAAGGCGACCAGCGGAAATCACCGCCGCTGGCCAGGAATTCGCGCAGGGGCCAACGCATGAGGTTGGGGATGGGCGTAGATGGGTCTATGGTGTGCATCGCCCCATAATCGCCGCGCTCGATGCTGTTCAGGAAAGCCTGGCCTCTGTCCTGCACCCGCTCCAGCAGATAATCCGGGTTAAAGAAGGGGTGGTGATTGATGAGGCTCTGGTCATCCAGTTTCATCTGGTCATGGTGGTGGACAAAGTGAAAACCAACGACCGTCTGCCCGCTCCAATCCTGGGTATCGCGTTTAGTGTCTTTGGGGAGCAGGAAATCTACGGGACGGCCGTCCTCATCCCGCAGATCTTCGCTGACGATGGCGTGGCCTTTGTCCTGGCCGCCAGGTGTGAGGATGGTGTACTCTACCCGCCGGGTCTGATGGAGTTCCGCCAACAGGTGTTGTCGTTTTTCCGGCGACAATGCAGGGGAAAGAGCCATTTTCTGCAACATTCGTCGGCTGACCAGGCCAGCGCCGTCAAACACTTTCGCTCCTTTTGGGTTCAGGTTCAGGTATCGAATGGTTACCGCTTCGGCGGGGAAACCTTGCATCACTGGATAGTCGCGCAAGGCACGGGAGATGCGTTTGGCGGCCGTGGGTGCTCCTTTTTCCAGAAACAGGCCCAGCCTGGTTCGTTCCAGGAATTGTGCGGTGCTGATGCCGGGGATGTACAACTCCCGAATCTGGCCGCTGGCCACCCAGGTCAGGGTGGGGATTTCCATGCCAAAGGTATCGGCCGCAGCGGTGTAACGGCTGACATCGGCTCGCGCCGGCCGGGCCACAATTTTCCACTCGGGGAACTCCTGAAGATAGTAACGGATGGCGCCACCCGTCTCATCGTCGGGGGTGATGACGGTGTAATCGAAGTGGAGTGTGACGGTCACGGCCGTGTCTGAGCCGCCATCCTTATCCAGATGAAGGAACGGTTTGTGGGCGAGCGGTAGAACCAGGTCGTGCGGCATGTCCTCCACCAGCTTGACCGTTTCGGCGTACCGGCCCATGCGGATGGTCGCTTGCCGGGCGTGGGCCAGGTCTTGAAGTTTTTCGGGGGTACGGCCGTCTGACGTGGCTTCTATCGCCCGGATGAGTGCCTGACGGCTGAGGAGACGGCCGTGGCTGCCTCGCAACTGTTCTCGATGCTGGTGATAAGCCTTATCCCGGAAAACATTGGTGAAAGCCAGCTGTCCCGGCGAGACCACCAGTTGCACCGTGTGTTGGGTGCGGTGGGGGGCAACCGCCCCATTGCCGCTGCTCGCTCCTCTACCCCCCATGCGCGGCCTCCGATAATACCTGAGGTGGCAAAGGGGCTGGTTGGCCTTCCACGAGGCCGCGCTGGATACCCTGCTGGCGTGCCCGGCGGATGCCTTGCCAGCGGGTAGGATAACAGACCACGTCGGCCAGGGTATGACAGGCAGCCGGCGCCGGTCCGTAACACAACACGACGGCCGGCTGGATACGCTGCACCAGCTCGGTAAAGCCAGCCAGAAACAGGTGATATTCCAGCGGGTTTTCTAACTGGATGCCGATGGTGGCCATCGCCACGACACTGCGGGTGGGGATGCCGGCAAAGCAGAAGTCGTAGGATTCATGGCTGCTCCAGGCAACGGTGGGGATGACGCGCAGGCCCTGTGACTGCCAGAATGCCCCACACCACCGCGAACGGTACGTATTCCACAGTTGCAGCACCAGCGGCCAGTCACGATAGAGGGAAAAATCTGGGGTAAGGACGGTCTGGTATGGGCCGAAGACATTCAGAGCATGGGTGGGCCGGTTCCAGACGCTCTCAAAGCGATAATCCTCCAGGAAAAAGTGAACGGCCCCGTCTTCCAGTTTTTCCACGCTGCTAACACGGGTGCGGTAGGGCACTAACCAACGAGGAAGATGGGGCAAGCATTGTCGTTGCAGGCAGGGAATGCCGTAGGGGTTATCTGAGGCAAACAGGTGTGAGGCATGGAGGCTGTCGTAACCACCGGGCTTATATTGCCATTTTTGATGATTTCGCCGTTGCACCATCCTTACCTTTACACTGCGTCATGACGTATTGTTGATCGTGAAGTAAGCTAATGGAGCATGACAAATGTCACGCCGTGTTATTGTTGAAGCAGGTAACTAGAACGCCTTTCACAGGGGTATGGTCAGGCAAGCAAGGCTATCTGTGCCTGATAGCACCTCATCATTTACGTCATTGTGGCTCAAAATGGTGAAAGGAACTGGCAGCCGTTAATCAGCACCCGCCCGGAGTTAATCGGCCAAGTTGGCAACGGAAGTGAACTGTTCTGTTCCTTGCCATATTTCAATCAATTTGAATGGGAAGGGCATTACCGTATAATTTTTGTGCCGGATAAAGTTAACTTCTAGAAGTGGGAAGAATGATTTCGCTATTTGGACCTGTGCCCCTGCCCGTGATTGATCGCCTTGATGGACGACAATCCGGCGCAACGTATGACTGCGTTCCTGCTCTTCAGTATTGGGGTCTTTGACGCCAGCTACATAATGATTAGTGTCCGGGGCATACCAAATGCCTTTGTATACCGGGAAGAGGTGATCTTCGCGCACGCTTTCCAATGGTAGGCCAACCCACCCTTTTAGATACTCCCTGTATTTTTTAGCTCTGTGGATGCCCAGTAAGCTGAAAAATCCGCCATTTTCCACTAATATCGTGCCGCGTTCGTCTTTGATGTGGTTGCCGTATTGGGTTTTCAGGTCAACAAAGGAGATGGTAGACTGCCTCACTTCCCGATCTAAAAATTCGGTATACGCCTGCAATTGCTGGCGGTCAAACAACGGGTTGTTGTCCAGTTGGGGGGGATAATATTGCTTGATGGGTCTTGGCTGTTCGAGTGCTTCAAGACGTTCTCGAATCACTGCATCTTCGTTGAGAACACGGCCGTTTCCTTCCCAAATCTCCCAGACAAAATCACGGCTAATGATAAACGGCCGTTTTGTTGCTCCGTCAATTTCTTTAGCATCAGGCATGCCCTCATATTTTCGTAGATAGGCTGAAGGGATAAGGACGTCATTTTCTAAATCCCAGCCGGTGTGCGCCCGGACCAAGTCAACTGCCACGTCAAAGTTGTTGGCAACGGCCATAAAGTGCAAATCCTGGCCGTCAAAATAGACCAACACTTCCTGGTACAGGAACATCATATCGGCCATCATCTGAATTTGCGGTAACCGCGGCGAAACATTCTGCGGATACATGACCACGTCTTTCAAAAGAAGTTGATTGCGGCAGACTTCGAGCTGAGTTTTCAGGTCGGCGTTCATTGGCACATCATATTCCAGGTACTCGGTCGCCGACCAGTCCCGCGACTTCTGACGTTCCGCCTCTTTTTGTCGTTTCTTGCTGTTATTGTTGACATTCATCGTTTGTTTGACAACATCAGGATGCCGGGCATAAAAGTCGGCTTTGGTATCCTGCCAATCCTTCAAGATGCCAGTCTCTGAATCAAAGTCGTCTTTCTCATAATCCTGGATGCGCAGCACCCAATCACCCGGTTCGATTTCGTCTTCTGGTTTGACCACGAAAAGTGTGTCGTGGTCTGGCGTGGCAGCATTAGCGACCTGACAAAAGCAGGCGGCAAAATCATCGGGGCTACGGAGGGCATTCAGGCGATCATCAACAATGTAGATGGGTTTTTGCTCAAGCGGCAGTTGGCGTTCTTTCATTGCAGACGTAGACATGGTGTGCATAGGCTGCATAGACAGTCGTTTCTGCTCGAAGGGCAACCCTAACCCATTCAGATAGGCGATGAATTGGGCGATAAAATGATTGAGCAGATAGGACCTGGTTTGCTGCAAAGCACGCAGGCTTTTGGTGGAGTGAAAGGTGAGGCTGGCGCGATTGGCGAGGCTGCCTTCAAACAGTTCGTAGATGCCTTCCTTGAGTTGTTCCTTTGTTAGTTGGTCAGGCTTGAGCTGCTTGAATATGGCCATGCCTTCTCTGTAAAAACGGCCGTAATAAACCACGTTCTTTCGCTTCCAATCGTTAATTTTGTCGAAGTCGGATGGTCGCAATTTCCGTAGCCGCGTTGCCTGATCGGAAATGATAAACTCGTCTTCTTGCCAGTTATGGGTTAGCTTGATTTTCAAGCCTGTGACAAAATCCTTGTCGGCTGTTGCCCAGAGGAAAAAGTCGGCGTTGCTCACGAAACGGCCGTCTACCTGAAAGAAATCGGCCAGAAGCAACTTCAAAATCTGCGGCAGCAGTTCCTTATCTTGCACATTGACCGCTTTCCAGGGTAAAGGGCGTCCTTCATGTTTAAGTTCAGCCACCTCATCAGCGTTGTCATATTTGACGTACAGATGGGGACCAAAGGTGTGCAGGTAGCAGGGGTACTCACTTTCTTGCTTGTACCAGTTGTGCATACTACCATAGTATTTAGAAGCGCTTTCTCCCCACTCTTTGCGCCGCACATCATAACGAACGATGTGAGAGTTTTGGCCTAGTCGTTTCCAATCAATAGCTCCCCGGTCAATCGTCAAAATAGTTGTGGGGACTGCTCTGGTGTTATTCTTACTCACTGTTGCCATCGTTAGCTCCTTCTGCTTTGTGATAAATCGCTTTGACATCATTGACCCAATCCACAAAATCCGGCCGCCACGCCTGAGGATCTTGGAGGTCAATGACCCCTTGGATAATCGTGATGGCGCTGTCGCGGAAACGATATGGCCGTACCGGATTCAACTGCGCGTCCCACCCTTCGTTAGGATGGTTTTCACCTGCTGCCAGGTTGATAAATACCAGCTTCACATCTTGATTGCCCGTTTGGGCCGCAAGATAGCCCCATTTCTTCTGAGCGGCGGTCAGGAAAGCGGCCGCGTTCAGTTTTTCATCGTAGGCCGGGTCTTCCGGGCCGGCGGCAAAGCGGTAA
Source organism: Anaerolineae bacterium (assembly GCA_019637635.1). Classification (GTDB taxonomy): domain Bacteria; phylum Chloroflexota; class Anaerolineae; order Promineifilales; family Promineifilaceae; genus CAADGU01. Next base: position 3,703 of record JAHBVI010000046.1, on the reverse strand, counting down.
AGAGTTGTCCACTGGCTGTAATTTTTAGCGTCCAGGTAAATGGGCAAACCCTGCAACTGCATGTCAGAGATTTCAAAAAGCGTTGGCAGGCAATCGCGCTCATGAGCCAGGGGAATATGAAACTGTTGCAGCGCTGCTTTCAAAGCCGCCTCGCCCACCGCGCCGGCCAGGATGTTCTGCTGGATATAAGGCGTGAAGAAGAGGTTCTGATTGGCCGGTTCGTAACATAGCCGGTAGTTGTGGGTGCGGAAGTACCATGCAATCGTCGGATTTTGTGCGTAATGGCGGTAATACCGGTTCAAACTGTACCGCTTTGTGGCCTGGCTCGGCTGGCGATGAATCTTGTGCGTCTCCCAATCAATGAGCAGCATATCGCCATCTTGTAGAATCGCTGTTTCCAGAACGAAGTCGCGGCGAAAATCTATGACGACGCGCTGTGTTTGACCGCTGGGTAAATGGACAACTTCAATGGCCGACTGGAAATGGTAATCCTGTTTCAGGACAGCTTCGCGGATACGCCACCACAGGTCCATCACCTTTTGCGCGTCGGCCGGCGCATACGCGCCGCTGCGAACGCCGTTGATCATTTGCAGCAGCCGATCCGTGACCTGCCGGGCGCGCTTTTCTGTGGCGGCAAAAGATTCGTACTGTAGCTGATTGACAATGCTCCGGCGCAAATATGCCTTCTCTATCTCTTGATATAGCGCCAGGATGAGCGAGGAGGTATACGCTTCCCGCGCCAGGCGGTTTTCGGCGATTGCGCCGGGCGCAGTTAGATATTCTTCGAAAATACCCAGGACATCGGAGCGGCCAGCCGCCAGGCGAATCTCAATGGGCGGCATGGGCTGCCACTGCCGGTCAATCCGCCCCAACGCCTGGTGGAAAACGGCAATCTGATTGAGCAGGTAGTCTGGGGTAGATTTATATTGGGCATTGACATCGGCAATGTTCAGTTCCCGCAGCGCCGTGACGAACTGGCTCTCGGAAATCTGGAAGTTATGGTACAGCTTCCACACCTGCCAGATGAACATCTTTTCTTTGTCTACATCGTCGCTGCCGTCGGTTCCGCTGAAGTAGAAGTGAGGCGCTTCCAGCAGGTGGATGCCCTCTAAATCATAGCCCGGCCCGGTTGCCTTTTCTTGACCATACCGGTGCCATTTCAGATTGACGCCGTTGGCAGCGGTGGGATAGGTCGTGACGATAACCAGCGGCATATCCGGTTCTGCCTGGCGGAAGGTTTGGTCTTCCATTTCCCGACCTTTGGCCGCGTCCAGGAAGATGACCTGACACGGCCGTCCGTCCATTGTCACCTTGTATTCGCGGGAACGGCCGTCACCCAAACGATCAACAGCCAGATACGGCCGCAAACTGGCAAAGAATGATTTTGGCAGTCCATTGTCAGGTCGGAACAATTTTTCCATGAAGGTGAACGAGTTGAGAAAGAGCAGGTGGGCCTGATTGTTGCTTTCATGGGCAATCCAGCGTGCGGTTTCCAGGAAGAGGTTTAAAGCGTGCTGGCGATACAGTATCGCCGCTTCTCCGGTGGCTTCTTCCTCTTCCCGACTGAAAAATTGTTCCTGCACCAATTGATCCAGGGCATATGAGAGGGCGTGAGACCGGGGTAGCTCGTTGGCGACACTTAGCACCACCTGGTAGTTACGTTTGGCTTCCTTTTGTTGCTTCAAGCTGGACACCAGCGCTTTGTCTTGTTCGTCAATGGGCAGGTCACGGCCGTATCGTTCCAGCCAGTTCATATCAAAAGATTGGATATATCGTTTAATGTCGCCAGTGGCCGAAAGCGCAAATACCAAATTGGCGTTGCTCAACCGCCACAGGAGATATTCTGGCGTTACGGTCAGCTTTTTCTGTTCCAGGCGAATTTCATCGGGCGTAGTGAAGAAGGCGCCACGCACCAGCCGGAAAAAGCTGTAGCCCTGATAATAAATACTATCGGCGATGGCCGGGTCATGCCGTTCGGTGGCCAGGCGCGATGGCCGCCGGTAAAAGCCATAATTGCTGATAATTTCCTGGTATCGTCCCGGCGTATTATCGTTTTTCTGGTCGTAGCATTGGTCAATCCAGCTATGCCATTCCGGGGTTAGTTCATCAGCCCATAACTCGGAGAAGAAATCGAGAATGGCGTTGGCCGTTTGTGTAATAATGGTCATCAATGGCCGGGCGCGCTTTGTATCTGGCCCTGACTGGCGCACTACTTCCCAAACCTGGCCTCGCTCGCACAGGTAAAAGGGATTGCTCATGATTTGCACCCCTGATTGGAACACCGCCAGATGATTGCTGGGGAATTCCCCTTCGCGCAGAACAAAGTGGCGAATTTGGGGGAAACTGATGCCTTCCTTTTGGCAGTCCGCCTGTAGTTTGTCAATGATCTGACCGACCTGTTGTTTGGCCTTGGTGCGGCGCTCCGGTTCGCCCGGAATTGGGTCCAAATGACCTAACTGCCGCTGGCGGCTCATTTCTTCGTAAAAGAGGCGCACAAACTCAAAGCTGTTCTGGATTTCCGGGCTGCGGCAGAGAAAGCTGAGCATCTCTTTCTCCTGCATGTCGAATTCATCCAGAAAGATGATGTGGTCTTCCAGGGAGAGGAGGCGTTCGTTGGCACGGCCGTTAAAAAAGCCATACAGTAACTTTTGCACCGTGACCAGCAGCACGGGCTGCGCCGGATTATGCAAGAATTCCACGTAGGGAAACAACTGCCAGATACCGGCGTCGCTCAGCAGCCGCTTGTGGGTGTCTGGCGGCAAATCCTTATGCGCCAGCCCCGCTTTGAAAATATTCAGCAGCCAGTCGCAGCGCTCCCGAAAGCCCAACCGTTGCTGTTCGTAAGCGGCGGGGAAGCCGCTGTTTTGGAGTTGGCGCAAGCTGGTCTGTTCTTGGCGCAGGCTTTCCATCTGTTTTTCGACGGCCGTCCGCGAGCTACCAGCCAGCTTGAAGAAGTCACAGGTTTCCAACCGGGCCAGGAAGTCGCCTCTATCCGGCCAGTTGAGAAAGGCGGCGACCATCTCCTCATTGTTTTTCAAGTAGACGAAGGGGATGCCCTGTTCTTGCAGCGCATCTACCATTTCGCCGATGAGCAGGTGGCGGTGCGAGGTGTAGATGCAGCGCTTTTCCACTGGCTGCGCCCGCAGGTGGGCGATGACGGTGGGAATGGCGCTGGTTTTGCCCATGCCGGTTGGCCCGACAACCAGTTTGAGAGCGCCAAAGTCATTGGCCGACAATTGTTGGTCAATGACGCGCCGATAGTATTGCTGATAGGATGATTGGTTTGGCTCCGGTTGATCGCCATGGGCTGCGACTGGTGGCGCCGTCAGGACGGTTTCTTGATTCATGTGTTTATTCTGCCTCCTCCCACTGCCAGAAATAGTAGATGTAGAGCAGCCCTTTTTCGGACACTTCATATTCACGCCGGATGATGTGTAAGTCGTACAATCGCTTGAGGCGGTTGTTGGCACTGTTTAGGGCCAGGTCCAGCTCTTCGGCCAGTTCCGGCGCGGTGAGCGACGGCCGTTGCGCCACCATCGTTAACGTCTCCTGCAAGTTATCTTCCAGATGTCCCACCACCTGCCACTGCCCACCGGGGCTGATGGCCAGGAAGGCCAGCTTCAATCGCTGTAAACGGATAGCGGCGTTGATGTTATCAATGGAGTCCTGAGTCAATCCGGCGAGCAGGAGACGGCGGCGGCCG